>JAFGTL010000183.1 GCA_016934125.1 Candidatus Hydrogenedentota bacterium | reverse complement strand
GAGCGTCGACTTGCCGATTCCCGGATCGCCCCCTACCAGCGTCAGCGATCCCCCCACGATGCCCCCGCCCATCACCCGATCGCACTCGTCGAGCCCCGTGCCAAGGCGCTCCGGCGGTTCCCCATCGCACTCCGTGATCGGCGTCGGCACGGCCCCGTCCACAATCGACGGCCGCGCGTGCCGGCCCTCCTCGATCGTCGTCTCCTCGACAACCGTGTTCCATTCGCCGCACTCGGTGCATCGGCCCAGCCACCGCATGTGCACCGCACCGCAGCTCTGGCACACGAAAATCGTCTTCGATTTCCCCATCAGTGGCCCTCGCAGCCGGCCTGTCCGGCAGTCCGTGCCGATTATACCCGATCACTTCACGGCGCTCACGCGCCCCGGGGATCAACGCCTCGCCTGCCCCATAACGGGCGTAGTACCAAATCGTTGCGCTGTTCGCAAGCAGCCCCGCCCCTGTGGTAAAATGAACCGTTATGCCCACGACCCTGACGTTACAGGAATTGTACAAGCCCATCCAGTCCGAACTGGAGCAGGTGCGCGCCGAAACCGGCAAGCTGTGGGAGCAGGTGATCGCCCTCGTCGATGGCGCCGCGAGCCCCAGGCCACGCAACGGCGGCAAGCTGCTCCGTCCCGCGCTCTGCCTCCTGTCGGCGGGCGCGGCCGGCACCTCCGAGCTATCCCGTTTCGTGCCCCTGGCCGCCGCAATGGAGTTGTTCCACATTGCCGCCCTCGCCCACGATGACGTGATCGACGGCTCCCAACTGCGGCGCGGCGCCCCCTCCCTCAACGCCATGTGGAACGAGCACGCCGCCGTGCTCGCCGGCGACTACCTCGTCGCCCGCGGCATGGCTCTCATGGCCAGCTACAACTCCTGCCGGGCCATCGTCGACGGCGCACGATGCATTCAGCACATGGCGGAGGGCGAACTCGTCGATTTCGGCGCCGGCCCGGGCCACTTCACCCGCGACGGCTGCATCGAACTCGCCCGCGCCAAGACGGCCAGCCTTTTCGCGGTGGCCTGCGCCACCCCGGCCTTCTTCATCGACCCCACCTACTGGCAACCCCTGCATGAGTTCGGACTCGCACTCGGCATCGCCTTCCAGCTCATCGACGACCTCCTCGACCTCTCCCAAGGGGAGGACGCCCTCGGGAAACCCGCCTGCGGCGATCTCGCCGCGGGCAAGAAAACGCTCCCCATCCTCTTCATGCGGGAATCCCTCGAACCGGATGGGCTGGCCCGGCTCGATGCCATGCGAAATGCTCGCGTCAGCCCCGATGATCGCCGCTGGGTGGCCGAGACGCTCGAGACCTCCGGCGCCCGCCATCGCACCGAGGCCGTGGCCCGCGAATACGCCGATGAGGCCCGCCGCCTCCTCACCGGGCTCCCGCCCGGCCTCTGTCGCGACGCCATGGCCGGCCTCACCGAGTTCACCATCGTCCGCGGCGCCTGAGCGCCGTCGTCCGCGGCGCCTGAGCGCCATGGTACCGGCCACCTAATCCTGCGGGATCGTGAAGATGAAGGCCGTCCTGCCCTCCGCCGATTCGGCCCGGATCGTCCCGCCCCAGAATTCCACCATCCGCCGGGCGTTGTACAACCCCAGGCCCGCGCCTTTCGCCCCTTGCGTAGCCTCAAGCCGCACGAACTTCTGAAACAACCGCTTGAGCTGCGTCTCGGGAATGTTGTCCCCCTCGTTCTCGACACCGATCTCGGGCCCGTCCTTGCTCATCCGCAGCACCACGCGCACCACCGTCTTCGGCGTCCCATACTTGATCGCGTTGGACAGCAGATTGCGGATCACCACGGCCAGCGCTTCCCGATCCGCCACGATCACCGGCTCCCGTGAGGGCCCGGCCGCCTCAAACGCCACATCCATGCCCTTGGCCAGCAGCGCTGGCCGCAGCTCGCGCGTGATGGGGTTCAGCACATCCGCCGAGAACACAACGTCGTCCGGCTCAAGCGTGACGTGCCCGCTCTCAATCCGCGACAGCGTCAGATAGCGCTGGATCATCTCCTCCATGACTACCGCGTTCCGGTGGATCATATCGAGACACGTCTTGACGCCCGCCAGGCTCTCCGCGGCCACGTGCTCCTCGGCGAACTCCGTCGCACCCAGAATGCACGCCAACGGGCTCTTCAACTCGTGATTCGCCAGGCGGAACATGTACTCGTAGAGCCGGCGAAGCTGGGTATGCTCCGTGTCGTCCAAGAACAGTAGTGTGAACACCAGTTCGCCCGTGTAGTTACGGATCGCGCGGCCGCTGATGTGGAGATGGTGGGCCCCGCCGTCCGTGCCGAAATCACCGTGAACGAGGAACTCCTCCTGATCCGACAACAGCCGCTCCACCCGCCTCCGCAGCCGCTCCGGCAGATCCGCCGCCAACGAAGCCAGCCGCCCGAGGTAGCCCATGATGTCTTTGTCACGCGCCTCGTCCAGCGCGATCCCCAGGCGTTCTCCGAGCGATGCGTCCCAGCTCCCCCCGAGCACCTTGCCCGCCGCGTCAAACCGCACCCGGTATTCCTTCGGCCTCACCCCTTCATGACTTCGAACCGCGCTCTCCATCGGAAGTCCCTTCTCGCCCGTGTCTGCGGGCCGCCCGCATCTGCGGCTTGCGTGTCACTCGAACGGATACTATCATACTTGGCCCGGCCCCGGTGCTAAACCTCCGGCCCGCCGAACGATCATCGATAGGGGAGACTGATGCTACGCCGAACTGGCCTCATCCTGCCGGCCCTGGCCGCGCTCATGCTCGTCAACGCCGCCCGGGCCGAGCCCCTGCGCTGCCCCAAGTGCCGCGTCCGAGCCGGCGAAAAGGGCGCCCCAGCCATCGTCGTCGACGGCAACCTATACTCGCCCATCATGTTCGCCGCGAACAACCAGTTCAACCGCGACGAGATCCTCATTGACGAACTCACACTCGCCGCCCGCGCCGGCATTCCCTTCTTCGTGTTCCAAGTCCGCCTCGATGACGACTGGGCGCCCGAGCACGCCGCCGAAACGGTGCACAACTTCTGTTCCGCCCATCCGGACGGCTACTTCTACGTCCGCATCTGGGTAGGCGCCAACCACCAGTGGCGACAGGAACACCCGGACGAGTGCATCGTCAAGGCCGACGGCACCCGTCTCGATTGGGTGTCACCCGCCAGCGAACTCTGGCTCGAGACCGCGGCCGGCATGCTCCGGAAACGCGTGCGCGAAATCGCCTCCGGCCCCCACGGCGATCGCTTCATCGGCGTGTGCCTCAACAACATGCAGACGGGGGAGTGGTTCTACCGGCATACGAACGAGTTCATGGACTATTCCGAGGTGAATCTCCAGGCATTCCGTGCTTGGCTCAAGCGGCGCTATGTAAACGATATCGGACTTCGGGCCGCTTGGGGCCAGCCCGACATCACCCTCGATACGGTCCAGTTCCCGTCCATCGACGAACGCGACCAGGCCGTATGGGGCCCTTTCCGGCATCCCGTTAACCATCTGCCCGCCATAGACATGCAGCGTTTCCAGAGCGAGGTGGTCACAGACGCCATCGCCTACCTGGCCAAGGCCGTCAAGAAGGAAACGCGCGGCAGAGCGCTGGTCGGCGCCTTTTACGCCTACACCATGGAACTCAACAACAACGGCCCCCGCGCCTTGGCCCATTCCGGGCATCTGGCTCTTGGCAAGTTATTGCAGTGCAAATACATAGACCTCATCCACGCACCCTATTCCTATTTCGAGCGCGCCCTCGGCCAGCCCGGCCATCTCCATCTCCCCGCCGATTCCCTCGCCTTGCACGGCAAACTCGGGATCTTCGAAGAGGACACCTACACCCACCTGGCACAGGCCCCCGGCGAAAACCTGATCGCCCCGGGCTGGAATGACCGCACCACGTCCATGGACGAAACCCTCGCTGTCACCCGGAGGAACTTCGCCACGTTCTTCACCCACCGTTGCGGCATCTGGGTGTTCGACCTCCTGTCCGATGGCCGCTGGAACGACCGGGAATTCTGGGATTCCACCGCGCTCCTGCGCCGGATCGCTGCCGAGTCCCGCGATACCCCCGTTTTCCGTCCCGAGGTGGCCCTCCTCCTAGATGAGGACGCCGTCCACCTCATGCGCGCCAACACCTGGCCCGTGCTCCGTCACTCCATGTCCCTGTGGCGCGCCGAGTTGGATCGCCTCGGCACCCCTGTCGGCTACTACCTCCAGAGCGATCTGCCCCGCCTGCCGGACTCGATCAAGGTCCTCATACTCGCCAACGCCTTCCAACTCGACGCAGACGCCCGCGCGGCCATCCAGGAGCACCTCGATCGAGGCGGCACCGTCGTCTGGAACTACGCACCCGACCTCTGCGGCCCCGACGGGCCCGATCCGGCCCGGATCGCCGCCGCCACCGGCATCGATGTCGAACCTCGGTTTGACGGCCTGCCCATGGCCGGCGAAAGTGCCCTCACCAACGAGTCGGCCGTCATCGACCCCCAGAGCTGGCAACCCCGCTTCGTGATCGTCGATCCCGACGCGGAGGTGCTGGCGCACTACGCGGGCACGCAAGAGGCCTGTGTCGCTCTCAAGCAACTCGACCGCGGCGTCAGCGTCTACACGGCCATGCCCCGGGTTCCCCTGGACATCATGCGCTGGCTGTGCCAGCAGGCCGGCGTCCACCTCTACCGCCGCACCCCCGGCATGACGGGCGTCGTCGGGCCGTACCTCTTCGTCCACACCGATCAGGAACGCGAACACGAGTTCTGCTGGCCCGAGACCTGCCGCACCGTCGAGCGTGTCGTCCCCTATCGCCGGACGCCCGTCAAGCGCGATGCGAGCAAATGGATACAGTCGCTGCCCGCCAATTCAACGGCCATCTACCGGTGTCAGTGAAACGCGGACAACAAGTTGCAACACATTGGTTGCCAATATGTTATAATGGTCGATTGGTAGGCTTCGAGTCCGGGCGGCCCGAGGGCATCGACACAAGATAAATAACCCCGGGCCCCGCTCGTCTGTATCAACACGAAGTTAAGGAGCAGCGTTGGATGAACGTACCGCGGGATGGCGCGCTACACCCCGGCCCCGACCTCGCCCCCGCTGCAGCCGGCCGCGACGTTCCCGACGCCGGTGACGAGCAGGCCCTCGTGGAGCGCGCCCGCACCGGGCACGACGACGCATTTGAAGAACTGGTTCGCCGGTACCGCAATGACGTGTTCTCGCTCGCCTACCGCTACGTGCACAACCGCGAGGAGGCCTGGGATTTGTCCCAGGACGTGTTCGTCAAGGCGCACCGATCATTGCGGCGGTTCCGCGGCGACGCGAAGTTCAAGACTTGGCTGCTGCGCATCACCGCGAACCACTCCAAGGACTTCCTCAAGAAGCGCCGGTTGGACACGGTTCCATACAACGACGCACTTGAGGCGCCCGGCGCCGCATCGGTAGCCGGGCCCGACCGCGCCTACGAGGCGCAGGAGCTCGGTCAGTTGATCCAGGCGGCCCTCGATACGCTGTCGCACAAGCATCGAACCGCTTTTGTACTTCGGGAATTCGAAGGGTTATCGTATGAGGAAATGGCGGGAGTGATGGGATGCAGCGTGGGAACGGTGATGAGCCGGCTCCATCACGCCCGCAGGAAGCTCCGGAACCGTCTCACCCGGATGGGCGTAGCACAAGGAGCACACGATGAATAACGAGCAACTCGAACGCCGCCTCGAATGCTGGTTCGACGGCGAACTGGGCTCAGACGCTGAGGCCGTGCAGGCCGCGTTGTCGCAGAGCGAATGCCAGGCCTATCTGGCCTGGCTGCGCGAACTCCGCGAGCACACCCGCGCCGTCGCCGCCCGCCCGGCGATCAACGACGCCCAGTTCCCGGCCTTCATGGCCGGAATCCGCAACAAGCTGGAAGCCCCCCCGCGGCGCCACGCCCAGCTGTGGGCCCTCGCCTCGCTCACCGCCGCGGCCCTCATTGTCGCCGTGTCCCTTTTCCTCATGTTCAACGGCGCCGGCGGTAACGGCACCGCCACCGTCGTCGAGGCCGTCGAAACCCAGATCGACGGCGCAACCGTCAACGCCTACTCCTCCGACGACGGCTCGGCCACGGTGTGGGTTACGGAACCCGATGAAGAAGATGCCTGGGTGAGCGACACACAAGGAGAGATCTGGTGAATCTGGCTGCGCTGGCGATTGTGGCCGCCTCCTTGGCCGCCGAAGGCGATTGCCCAATCGAGAAGCCCGTGCAGGTTACCATGGTGGCTGTGCAAGCCACCCGCAGCGGCCCCCCCCGTACGGCGCAGCCCGAACACGGCCTCGTCTTCGGCATCCGGGAGTCGGGCCCCAAGCGCCGCAAGGAGTTCTCGAAAGATCTCGAGGAGATCCGCCCCGCCCTCGAGGCCCTCGACTTCGATGTCTTCACCAAAGTCAACGCCGGCAAGGCCGTCGCCGATGCCGGGCGCGAGGTGCAACTGCCCATCAACCGCGACTACACCCTTTTCGTGACGCCCCTGTGCAAAGATCGGGAGGGCCGGATCCGCATCAAGGGCCGCGTCGAAGAAAAGGTCCTGCTGCGAGGCAACAAGAAGCCCGTGTCCCGGCAGGCCCTCTCCTTCACGAGCGCCATCGCCCCCAACAAGCCGCTACGCCTCGGCGGCTTCAGACTCGGCCAGGGCGAACTCATCGTCGTGCTATCCGTGGACGAGTACACGCCCGCCCCAGGCCCGCCTCCGCCTACCGCTCCCCAGGCCCCGCAACCCTCCCGCCATCCGGCCGCACGATAACGAAGCTCCGCGCCGGAATGGGCCCGCTCCCTTCGCACTCGTAGGGTTGCTGCATGAAATTGGCCACCACCTGCGTCCCGTCGCCGAACTCGGTTCGCGCCACACCCTCCGTCCAACAGCAGCCCGCCGCGTCCCGCGTCACAGTCGGTTCCACGAGAAACTCGTGCCGCACCATTTCGGAGCGATACGCCTCGCGCAGGTTGATCGACAACTGCCGCGACACCGCGTCCAGTTGCGTCGGAAGCAGCCCGTACAGCGCCACGTACAAAATGTACTCGCTGCCGTACGCCGAGAACGTGCTCTCCGAGGTGTAGTTCAGCACGGAATCGTGATACACGAGTTGCCAGAACGGAACCGGAACCGGCCGCGGAGTCATCTGGATCGGGCCGCCGACGTAGTGGTAGTAGCAGTATGCCCCGAGATCGACAATGTCGCAGAGGCAGTCCATGGGCGTCCCTTCCGTGGCCACCGAGCCCATCGTGTCCTTGATGAACTGCAGGATGCGCCGGCGCATGGCCACGTCGCCGCACCGCCCCTGCGGGTGCGCCTCGTGGTGGCATGCCTGCAGGCCGACGCAGCCCAGCACGTCGATGTAGATGCTGCCGCGCCCCAGCATGTCCGCCACGCGCGGCATGTCCCGCTCCGCGTACTTGATCCCGTTGGCCGTGCATATCAGGTAGGCCCGTCCACCCCGCCAGACGCCCCCTTTCCGCGGCGCCCCATCTTTGGTGGTGACGATCGAATCGATGTCGAATTCGGGCGAGTTCCGATACACATCCAGGTAGTTATCGTGCACCGAATACACGTAATCCGCCGACAGGGAACGGGCATACGCGGCTGCCTGGCTGAACTCGTCCTCCGTGCCGCGCTCGGGATTCGGCGGGAACCGCGTCGGATACTGGCTGTCGAATCCGCCCCGATTCCATCCCGTGTTGTATACGACGAGGCGATCGAAGCCCCGCTCCTTGGCGGTGTCGAACAGTTCCCGGGCGCCCCAGTTGTTCGGCAGGCCCTCATACTCGTTCTGGTTCGCGGCGAGCATGTAGAGGCTGTAGCCGTGTTCAACCCCCTCCGGCACCGCGCCCGAGTACACGTTGTGTTTCCAGATCACCGCCCCAACGAGCTTCTCAACCTCCGGATTCCGCGCGATCTTCTCCGCCAGCGTCACGAACCGCCCTTCCTCCTCGAGGATCCGCCGGTAGCGCTTCGCCCACTCGACGTATCCCTCGCCCCTGGAAAGGGGGTAGAACGCGATTTCCCGCGCGTAGTTGGCGTGGGCCCGCTCGAACACGAAGGTGTTCTCGATGCTTGAGCGGCCCGGTTTGGCGGTGTTGACTGCGATGGACGTGCGGCAGTCGTAGGGCGTCCTGATATGGACGCCCAGCCCGCCTTGCTCGCCAAACAGGCCGTACACGGGCATGGAGTAGTGCGCGCGCCCGTACTCGTCCTGAAACGAAAAGCTGTCTTCCCGCGGGAACTCGAACATCACCCCGAAGCCGTACGGGAACACCAACCGCCCCGGCGCGGTGCTGTCGAACTCGAGCAGGCCGCGGGGGAACCTCACCAGAAGATCCTCGTCATCCATTCCATCCACCGCCTCGACACGGAACACCACATGATCGTCGTCGAGGATGATGGCGAACTCGAACTTCAGATCGGGCCCCGGATCCGGCTTGTGGTATCCGTTTGCCTTGAACCGCGCCCAGAACTCGAACGAGTCGAAGGCGACGGTGATGCGCCGCGCACCGTCGCACTCAATCTGCCCCCGGCACTGCTCCGCCACGTTGTATAGATACGGGCCGTATTGCACCTGGAACGGGGCCGGGGCATCCCAACTGATGCCGGACTCCTTCTGCACAAGCCGGAGGGCGAAGTCTTCTTCCGACAATTCCACCCGCATCGCATCGTTCTCGATCACAACCATGGTCGCACCCTCTTTCGCCGCGTCAGCCGCGGCGGCCCAGGCCAGCCCGCCCATCAGCCCAACCCACAACCATCGAGTCATCGTGTTGCCCATCAGGTTGTCCCCGCCGCTTCGGAGTGGAGTGGGGGAGAGGGCGCGCTTCCCCCCTTGTTCATGGATTGCCCGATTCCGGGCCAAGCAGGCCCCGCCGAGCCAGTTCCCGCCCGAGCGCCCGGGTGAACCTCTCCGCGTCCTCATAGAACAGGTGCGAGCCCTCTGCGCACTGGAACCCCGCCATCTCCGGCACGTCCTTGAAGTGGATCGTCTCCGCACCCGTGTGTTCGGCCAGCACGTCCCAGAACCGGGCCCGGGGGAAGTACTCCTCGTCGAGCTCCCAGAACCCGTCGCCCGTCGGGCACCGGAGCAACACCACCCGGCCGCCCCGCCCCTGGATCCGGGCCACCCATTCACGCACCGCTTCGAGCCCCTCCGGCCACGCCGTATACCCGTCCAGCGTGGCGGCCCGCTCGGTGTTATCCCGATGAACCGCCAGCCGGCTCGCATAGAACGCATCGAGATCGGGCCTGGTGTAGTCCACCCGCTGCGTCCGATCCGCCCGCGTCCAAATCCATTGGAGCGGCCACTCGCCCCGGGCAAGATCCGGTGCCGCCTGCTGCAGACTCAGCGAGGGATACAGCAGCACCAGCCGGGCCTGCAGCGCCGTCCGGATGAAGCAGTTCGCCTTCTTGTCCAAGCCCCACTCATCGTGGTAGTACTCCACGTAGTGCTGCTGCTGCTCGACCGTTTCCGGCAGAAACCCGGCCGCCGTCGCGGACACGACGACCAGCCCCGCGAACTCGGTGTTCTCGGCGATGTCGCGCAACGCCGCCAACGGCTGCCACCCGCCGATCGCGAGTTGAATGTACGCGTGGCCCGGGCAGACTTCCCGGAACGCGTCCGGCACGAAGGCCTGCTGAATGCGCGACGCGCCGAGCAACACCACCGCACCCGGCCCGGCATGCCCCACCCGATCGCGCTGGTAACACCACAAAGCCTTGTCATCGACTACGGACGGCGTGTATCCGCACACCCGCCAGAACAGCTCGATGGCCCCCACGGCGGCCACGGCCAGCGCGAGCCCTGCGGCCAGGATCCGCAGCCACGGGCCTGCCGGCAGCCGATCGTTAGAATTGGAAATAGATGAAGGCATTGCTGTCCCCCGACATCGTCACGATGGCGGCCAGGAAGCCCCCCAGGACGGCCACCCGCATCCACCACGGCAGCCGCCCCGCAGCCTCCTCGACGGACGAGTCGCGCAGGATCCAGTGTATCAACAGGATGGCGGACACAACCGCCACCACGAGAAGCCGTTCCGAGGCGTTCAGCAGGCTTTCGGCAGGCGACGCGGCCAGTCCCAGCATCCGCCCCGACAGGGCGAGCGCGTTGTCGAACGTCCGGCCGCGGAAGAACGTCCACGCATAGCAGACGCACAGGTAGGTGAGCAGGCCGAGGGCAATCCGGGCGCCCCGCGTGCGCCACATCCGCGCGCCGCCCACCAGCCCGCGCAGCCAATGCTCCGCCACCAGATAGAATCCGTGCAGCAACCCCCACACGACAAACGTCCATGCCGCGCCGTGCCAGAGCCCCCCGAGAAACATGGTGACTACCAGATTCACGAAGGTACGCCCCCGGCCCTTCCGGCTCCCCCCGAGCGAGATGTAGAGGTAGTCGCGCAACCACGACGATAGCGAGATGTGCCAGCGCTCCCAGAAATCCGAAAACCCGATGGCCGCGTAAGGAAACCGGAAATTGTCCTGAATCGCAAAGCCCAGGCAGAGGGCGCAGCCGATGGCGCAGGCAGAGTACCCCGCGAAATCGCAGAAGATCTGCCCCGAAAACGCGAAGGTGCCCAGCCACGCATCCGCCGCTGTAGCGGCGTGAGCGGCCCCGTACACCTTGTTCGCAACCGGCGCCATGAGCCCGTCCGCAACCACCACTTTCTCGAACAGCCCCAGCACCACGAGCGAAAGCCCCCAGCCCAGTTGCTGCCGGTTCGCGCGGCGCGGCTCGACGCACTGCGGCAGGAAGTCGACGGATCGGACGATGGGCCCCGCCACCAGTTGCGGGAAGAACGTCACGAACAGGGCGTAGTCAAGGAACGACTCACACGGCTTCGTCCTGCGGCGGTAGATGTCGAAGGTATACGAGAGCGTCTGGAACGTGTAGAACGAGATGCCCACCGGCAACACGATATCGAAGGGCGGCGGCTGGTAGTGGATTCCTGCCAGCGCGGCCAGCCCGCAGAACGTATCCACGAGGAATCCCGCATACTTGAAGAAGCCCAGGAGCCCCAGGTTCGCAGTCAGACTGAAGGCAAGCAAGGCCCGGCGCGCCGCAACCGACTCGGTTCGGTAGAGGTACTTGCCCGCATACCAGTCCACCAGCGTCGAGATCCATACGAGAACGATGAAGGGGGGATTCCACGCCGCGTAGAACAGGTAACTGGCGATCAGCAGGTTGAACTTCCGCGCCCGCCACGACAGGGGAAGACTGTGCAGGAAGAGCACCACCGCGAAGAAGATGACGAATGTGAACGAGTTGAACAGCATCCCCGATCGATCTTCCCAATTCCCGTGGCGGGCGTGGATCCGCCCGCGCTCCCCGTTTCCTTACGCGATCCGGGCCGTCCCTAGCCCTGGGGATCAGATTCCCCCAGCAATCCGTGTTCAAGTAACGCGTCGGCGGCCGTTCGGATCGCGGCGAACGGCAGTCCCGAACGCACGGCAATATCCAGCAGCGTATGTTCGCCATCGGACTGATTCAACACCCAGAGCAGAGCCATCTCCGGCGTACGATCGCCCGGCGTGGTGCCAATGGCCCGATACAGGCCCCGTTTCCCCAACTGGGGTTCGCACTTCGGCAGCCGGTTCACATACCGGCCGTTTCCTTCGAGCACCTCGAACACCCGAAGATACGCGGCCAGCGAATCCTCGAGCGCCGCCGGCTCGATGAAGTCCAGGTTGTCCGCCGACGTGTGATACTCCGGATAGCGCCCGAAGGGCGTACGCGTGAGCGAGCCCACCGGCAGATCGAAGCCCGGCGAGCAATACTGCCGCTCGTCATACCCATAGGGCGAGAACTCCTCGATCACGTGGCGCCTGGCGTGAAGCCCCAGCACGTAGCCCACGGCGCGATCGATCTCCGCGTCGCCCCGCCGGCTCTTCTTGTAGTGCAGATCGCCCGGATCGCCCACATTCGCGATCACCAGCCCGTGCCGGATGCGCGCCGCCGCCTCCTCGTTCCTGCTCAGCCACACGATCGAGCCGATCGTGCCAGGAATAAACACGAACCGATACGAATACCGCCGCGCCACGCCGCCCAGCAGTTGCGCCAGCGCCACGGCCACGGCCATCCCCGACAGGTTATCGTTCGCCAGCGAGGGGTGGCACGCGTGGCACGAAATCAGCACCTCTTCCGTGCTCGAGCCCGGCAGCAGGCATTCCGCATACGTGAGCGCCCCATCCTCGAGCGTTGAGTCGACGCACACCTCGAACTCGGCCCCCTCCGCCGTGCTCTCGATCAGAGCATCGAGGGCCCGCTGCGTCAAGCAGAACCCCCACGCGTCGGTGTAATACGACGTGCGGTAGGGAATCCAGTCCGGCTTGTCGGGGAGCGTGTGCAGGTGGGGGCGTAGCTCGTCGAGCGTCATGCGCGCCTGCACCGGCACGCTGTAACCGACCACGTGCAGGTTGCATTCCTGGAAATCGATGACGCGGCAGCCCCCGGCATCCTTCACATAGGCATCCCGGATGCGCCATTCCCGGGGAACCACCCAGTCGAACGCGGCCGTGCCGCTCGGCACCTCGTGCACCTCAACCGGAATCCGCTCCTCCACCCGCGCCATCGTCTCCCGGAAGCCCGGCCCCGTGATGCTCCGGCAGATCGGGAAGAGGGAACGGGCGAACTCGTGCATCTCCGCCCCGAGCGGCTTGTCGTCGAGTCGGCTCAGTACCTCGGTGATCGTCACGGCTCGCCGTCGCTCCTTGTCGCCTCGTCCCGCACCCACGCCTCCCGATCAAAGTCAGGATAGCCGGCATCCCGCTCCGAGATCACTTCAACCGGCCCCGGCCACGCAACGCCGAATGCCGGATCGTCCCAGCGGACGCCCCGGGCGGCCCCCGCCGCGAACGGGGCCGACATCATGTAGAACACCTCCGCATTCTCTTCCGTCGTAAGAAATCCATGGGCGAACCCCTCGGGGATATATACCATCTTCCGGTTTTCAGCGGATAGTTCGACGCCGATGTAGCCCGTGAACGTCGACGAGCCCGGCCGCAGATCGATGATCACGTCATGAATGGCCCCGGCCGTACACCGCACCACTTTCGCTTCCTCGTGCGGTGCGGCCTGGAGGTGCATGCCGCGCAGCGTCCCCGTGCGCACGCTGTATGACACGTTGCACTGCGGATAGCGCGTGCACAGGCCGTGGGCCGCGAACTCCTCCTCGCAGTAGGCCCGCGCAAAGAACCCGCGATCGTCGGCGTGCGGTTCCAGTTCGATGAGGAATGCCCCCTTGAGCCGCGTCTCGTGGAAACGCATCAGGCCGGCCCCCCCGACTCGGCTCCATGCCCGCCGAACGGATAGACCGACACGTCCGTCACCTCCGCGGTGGCCGGCAGGCACAGCGCGTTCACGAGCACATCGGCAATGTCTTCCGGCTGCGCATAGGACGCCGGCTCGTAGGCGCCCCCCTCCATCCTGCGAACCGCCCGTTGCATCGGTGTCGCCACCCGCCCCGGATACACCGACATCACCCGGATCCCCTCGCCTCGCACCTCCTGGCGCACGCTGTCCGCCAAGGCCCGCAGCGCGAACTTCGTTGCGGCGTACTGACTCAATCCGGCCCGGGCGTGGAGGCCCGCCAGCGAGTTCACGAACACGATCTGGCCCAACCCGCCGTCCTGCCCCTTCATGATCGGCAGCAGACTCTGCGTCAGGAGGTAGGGCGCCCGCACGTTGATCCGGTAGAGCCGATCGAGATCGGCCACCGGCTGTTCCTCCACGCTCCCCCGCAGAAACAGCCCTGCACTGTGAACGAGGATGTCCACCCGGCCCCAATCCGCCTTGAGCGCGTCCGTCAACGCCGCCACATCCTTGTCGTTCGTCAAGTCGGCCCTGTATTCGTGAACGGCCGCCGCCTCCGACGCGATGGCGCGCCGCGTGTCATGCAGGGCGTCCGCGGTGCGCGCCACGAGGCTCAGCACGGCCCGGCGCTGGGCGAGCGCGCAGCATACCGCGCGCCCGATCCCGCTGCTCGCCCCCGTTACCACCGCGATCTGCCCTTCAAGCTCGCTCACAACCCCATCCCCGCACTTCTCTCCCTTCCTTGCATCCGCCCGCCAACCCGGGCAGTCTCCTATGCGCCCACCGCGCCGCCCTTCGGCTCGTCCCGCGCGCCCGCGAGCCGGAAGTGCCTCGTTCGCGCGTCCCGCACCTTTCGATACTGCATGAGCAGACGCAGATAGATCCGGAGGGTTTCCGCCGCGCCCTTCAACCACAATTTGCTGAGATCCTGCATCGAGTACATCAGCGCGAACCCTGCCGCGCGCACGTAGTTCAGCCACATGGGCCGGGACGGTTCCTTCAGGATGAACATGAACCGCGCCTGGAGCCCGCTCCGCCACCGCCGCCACCAGGCGTCCTTGTCCTCTTTGATCTCGTCAACCAGCAGCCCGTGGGCATGATACATCTGCGCCTCGGGCACCAGCAGGAGGCCGAATCCCAGAGCGCGCGCCCGTTTGCAGTAGTCGTCATCGATCCCGTAGAACAGGAACAGCGTATCGAATTCCCCGATCTCCTCATACACTTCCCGCCGCGCGAAAAGCCCCGCACCGATGATCGTCGGCAGTTCATACACGGGCCGAAGCGGCCGCTCGAGAATCGCGTCTTCCACCAGATCGCGGCACGCCCGGATCGACGCGAGCGCGTTGTTGTCGATGTGTTCCGGCACGCGGTAGTTCAGTTGAAGCGGGGTAAACAGCGCTTTCGGCCTCTCCCGTGCGGCCTCGATCAACCTCGGCAGGCAGTCCGGAAGCAGCGAGGTATCATCGTTCATGAGGATCACGAAGTCCGTCCGCGCTTCGAGGGCCGCCCCAAGCGCGCGGTTCAGCGTTGGCGGGAATGGCATGTTCTGCTCATTGCGGATGATGCGAACCCGATCCGACATCGCCCGCACCTTGTCCGCGGTGCCGTCAGTCGAACCGTTGTCCAGGAGGATCAACGTCAGCTCGATCGCTCCCTCCTTCTCGGAGTCGAGCAGCGACTGGATGCACTTGGTGACGTAGTCGGCCCGGTTGTACGCCGTAATCGCGGCCGCTACAGTTGCCACCGGCATCCCCTTCACCCTTGCTGGACAAACCCATCCACCGGGCCCGCCCGGCTCGACCAAAACGACATCCCTCCGCTCCGCCGCATTCTACCCGCGGCCGTTCTGAAAAGCCAGAACACGGCGCGAGCCCGTCAATCGTAGATATGCAGCCTCGGAATCGCCACAACAAACCGGCCTCCCCACCCCCGGATCCCGGCCATCTGCTCCATCACCTCATCCTTGATGTTCCACGGCAGGATCCACAGATAGTCCGGCTTGTCCTCTTCGACCACCTTCGGATCCCGGATCGGGATCCGCATGCCGGGCGTGTACAGGCCCTGCTTGTGGGGATTCCTGTCCACGGTATACCCGACGAGATCGCGCCCGATGCCGCAGAAGTTGAGCAGCGTGTTGCCCTTTGCGGGTGCGCCATAGCCGGCCACCCGCTTCCCCTCTCGCTTCGCCGAGCGCAGGAACTCCACCACCTCCCGCTTCACTCGGGCCACCTCCTCCGCAAAGCGCTCGTAGTACTCCATGGTGGCCATGCCTGCCCCGCGTTCGAGCGACTCGAGCGCCCCCACCCGTTCGGACACAGCGTAGGGGGCTTTGTCCGCGTGGCACGCGTAGATCCGGAGCGAACCGCCGTGCGTTGTCAGCCGATCCACGTCGAACACCGCCAAGCCGTGGCGCGCGAACACGGCGATCACCACGAACAACGAGAAATAGCTGAAGTGTTCATGGTAGATCGTGTCGAACTGCGTCTCCTCGACGAGCCGGTAGAGGTGGGGGAACTCCATGGTGATGACGCCGGCGGGTTTGAGCAGGATCCTGAGCGCCGCCACGAAGTCGTTCAACGCCGGCACATGAGCGAGCACGTTGTTGCCCACCACAAGATCGGCCTGGTATCCCTCCGCAACGAGGCGTTTGGCGCTCGCCTGCGTCAGAAAGGCCACCTGCGTCGGAATCCCCTTGGCCACCGCCTCCGCCGCCACGTTGGCCGCCGGTTCCACCCCCAACACCGGCACGCCCCGCTCCACGAAGTACTGAAGGAGGTATCCGTCGTTCGACGCCACCTCGACCACCATCGAGGCCGCCCCCAGCGCGAATCGTTCGCTCACCTGTTCGACATACGCCCGCGCATGTTCGAGCCACGTCGTCGACCACGATGAGAAGTAAGCGTAATCCGTGAAGATGTGATCGGGCGCCTCGTATTCGTCGAGCTGCGCGAGCATGCAGTCCTCGCACACCAGCAGTTCAAGCGGAAACACCGGTTCCGGCTCGGACAACCGCTCTTCCGATACGTTCGAGTTCGCCAACGGCGTGGTGCCCAGCGACAGCACCATCCGCAGCCGGCCCGATCCGCAGTGGCGGCACCGCGCCATCACGCCGTCCTCCAGAACAGTTCGCCGTCCAGGCGTCCCGTCTCCTGGAGGTGCTCGATCTGCTTGAGGCGGGTGTACAGCCGGCTCCGAAACCGCTCCTCCGTCAGTGCGGCCCGATCCAGCGCGCCCTTCAGCTCGGCGATCGCGTCGTCAAGTGAGTAGTCCAACGGCGAGAACCCATCGAGGCGCTCATGGATCTTCGAACAATCGACGTGATAAGTGCGCGTATCCCCGCCCGACTCGCCGAACGTCACCTCACAGTCGGGGAACTGGCGCCGAACCCGCTCGGCGATCTCCCGGATCTGGAAGTTGTGATCCGTCGCCCCTACGTTGAACGCCTCGTTGTGCACCCGTTCACGGGGCGCCTCCAGTGCGCACGCGAACGCCTTGGCGATATCGCGGATATGCACGATGGGCCGCCACGGCGTCCCGTCGCTCGTCATACGAATCGCCCCCGTCGTCCACGCCCAGCCCACCAGGTTGTTCACCACCAGATCGAACCGCATCCGCGGCGACACGCCGCACGCCGTCGCGTTCCGCAGGAACGTCGGCGAGAATCGACCATCCGCCATCGCCGACAGCGCCGCCTCCACGTCCACCTTCGATTGGGCGTACGCCGTCTGCGGGCGGAACGCGGACTCCTCCGTCAGCCCCTTGCCCGAGCCTTCGCCGTACATGCTGCACGACGACGAAAACAGAAAACGCGGCACCCCCGCGTCCCGCGCAAGCCGCGCAAGTCGCACCGAGCCCCCCGTGTTGATCGATTCCGTCAGGGCCGGCGCCAAGTCGCCCAAGGGATCGTTCGACAGGGCGGCGAGATGCATCACCGCATCGCAGCCCGCCACGTCATCGCGTTCCGCGAGGCGGATGTCCTTCTTGATCGACGGAACCGGCGCGGGCGGGCCGAGGAAGTCGCATCCGTCGAAGTACCCCGTATCCAACCCGAGGACGTCGTGGCCGCGCGCCACGAGCATCTCGCACAGAACCGCCCCGATGTATCCGTCGCTGCCGGTGACGAGAACCTTCATCGAACCGTCATTTCCAGACCACCCACGGGGTCGTGCCCGAATACCACATCCCGTTCAACGCTTCCATGTCCCGGATGTTGTCCATGCAGTGCCAGAACCCCTCGTGGCGATACATCTTCAATTCGCCCTGCTTCGCCAGGATCTCCAGCGGCCCCATCTCGAAATCGCACGAGTCCGCATCCTCGAGGTAGTCGAACACCTTCCGGCTGAGCACGTAATAGCCCCCGTTCACCATGGCCGCCCCGCCCATGCCCTTCTCTTCGAAATCCACCGTGCCGTCGTCGGTGGCCCGGATCTCCCCGAACCGCATGCTCGGGATCACACCCGTCACCGTGGCCAGCCGGCCATGGCTCCGGTGGTATGCGAGCAGATCGTCCAGGTTTACCGTCGACACGCCGTCCCCATACGTCATCAGGAACACGTCGTCCTCGTTGCCGTCCTCGATAAAACGCTGCGCCCGCTTGATCCGGGCCCCCTTCAGCGCATTCAACCCCGTGTCCACCAGCGTGATACGCCAATCCTCGATCCCGTTCTCGCTCCGGTGAATCGTCACCTCGCTGTCCCGGGCCAAGTCGATCGTGAAATCGCTCGTCAACAACTGGTGGTGAATGAAGTACTGCTTGATCATCTCACCCTTGTAGCCCAGGGCCAGCACGAACTGGTTGTGCCCGAAATGGGCGTAGTGTTTCATGATGTGCCAGAGGATCGGCCGCTCCCCGATGTTCACCATCGGCTTCGGCTTGAATTCCGTCTCCTCCTTGAGCCGCGTCCCGATTCCCCCGCACAGGATCAGTACCTTCATTCTGACCTCCCCGAGGCGCCGTCTCAGCCTCCGAGCGCAACTACCATGGCTATCGGCGGCTTCCCCGAAACCGGGAAACCACCCCATCTCCGCATCCCGTCTCCTGCCGAATTCTCCTTACCGGCCCGACGCCACAACGCCCGACATGCAATCGCCCGCTATCATACCACCGCCGCCGCCCGATATCCTCAAGAAAAGTGCCGCCCACACGCGGCCGCGGCGCGGTTGCCCAGTCACGCGCCCTCTGGCATAATACCGCCGGGGCTTGGGAACGCCGCAGAAGAAGGGGCTCGAACATGGCGCACGCGTGGCTCTACCTGGGAACCGACGACCTCCGAACCGAGCGCCTCCAGTTGGAGGAGGAGGGCCGCGACACCGCCCCCCTGGCCGCCCGCCTCAAGGCCCTCGAAGAGGCCGGCCTCGAGCCCGACACCGATCCCGAAGGCCAGGCCGCCGCACAGGCCCTCCTCGACGAGGCCCGCCGCCTTCCCCTACGCGCCGGCTACGCCTATGACGAGCCGTCCGGCCTCGACGCCATCCGCCATGCCCGGCCCGACGGCCCCCGCCGCTATGACACCGCCCTCACCGCCGAAGTACTCGCCGACAAGCTCTCGGGCGCATGGCTCGGCCGGTGCAGCGGCTGCCTCCTCGGCAAGCCCGTCGAAGGGTGGCGCACCGATCGCCTCTGGGGATACCTCCGCGACCTCGACCAATACCCCTTGCACGGCTACTTCCGCTCGGACGTCCCCGAGGACATCGCCCGCAAGTACGACGTCCGTCCCGACGCGCCCTTCATCGATCGCGTCGACTGCATGCCCGAGGACGACGACACAAACTACACCGCCCTCGCCGTCGCCCTCCTCAAGAAGCACGGCGCCGCCTTCACCCCCCGCGACGTCGCCGACTTCTGGATGGAGTCCCTCCCCATCCTGCACACCTGCACCGCCGAGCGCGTCGCCTACCGCAACTTCGTCGCCGGCATTGCCCCGCCCGAGTCCGCCCAGCACCGAAATCCCTACCGCGAATGGATCGGCGCCCAGATCCGCGCCGACGCCTTCGGCTATGTCGCGCCCGGCTACCCCAAACGCGCCGCCGAATTCGCCTGGCGCGACGCCTCCATCAGCCACGTCAAGAACGGCATCTACGGCGAGATGTGGGTGGCCGCCATGATCGCCGCTGCGGCCGTCGAAACCGCCCCCGCCCGCCTCATCGAAGTGGGCCTCAGCGAGATCCCCGCCCGTTCGCGCCTGGCCGGGGCCATCCACGACGTGCTCGCCTGGCACCACGAGGGCATCGACGCCGAAGCCGCTATCGCCCGCATCCACAAGCGATGGGACGAACACCTCCCGCACCACTGGTGTCACACCATCAGCAACGCCCAGATTGTCGCCCTCGCCCTGCTCTGGGGGGAAGGCGACTTCGCCAAATCCATCTGCACCGCCGTCCAGACCGGCTTCGACACCGACTGCAACGGCGCCACCGTCGGTTCCATCATGGGCATGCTGCTCGGCGAAAAACGCCTTCCCGAGGAGTGGATCGCCCCGCTCAACGGCACCCTCCAAACCGGCGTCGCCGGCTACCACACCGTCAAGATCGCCGCCATGGCCGCCGAGTGCCTCCAGCTCTGGCAGGCCTTCCAGGCCGAATCGGAGACGTGACGGCCCGGATCACTCCTCCGCTTTGAGGATGTCCCTGAGAATCACCTGTATGGCCGCGACGCTGTTGGCACGCACACGGCGCCCGGCGATGAACACGGCCGGCGTCTCCGTGAGGCCCAGGCGCACCCCGAGATCGATGTCCGCCCGCACCGAATCCGCCACCTCCGGCGACTTCCGATCCGCCTCGAACCGCGCCAAGTCGAGCCCCGCTTCCCTGGCCACCGTGACGAGCCCTTCGTCATCCGGGGCGAAGTACGTGCCGAACAGGATATCGTGATACGCCCAGAACTTCCCCTGGAGCCGGGCCGCCTCAGCCGCACACGCCGTCTCACACGCGCGGGCCTCGCCGCCCTCCCGCTTCACAATCGGGTTGCACGGCTTGGCCAAGGGGAAATGCTTGAACACCACCGCCACGTCCTCCGGAAACCGGTGTGTCAGCGTGGCCGCCGCCTTCGAGAACTCGCGGCAGCCGGGGCAATGGAATGACGTGAACACCACCACCTCGATCCGGGCATCCTCCGGCCCTTGCCGCGGATCGTCCGCGCTCACCGGCACATCCTCAACCGGCTCCGCCGCATACGCAGAGAGGATCTTGTGCGGATTGAACAGCCCCTTCGACCTCGCCAGCCACCGCTCCGACTGCACCTGCACCCACTGATACACCACCAGCGACGTCAACCCCACGACAACAAATCCAACCATCTTCCAGCGGAGTTCGGCCCGGCTCCCGCCATCCCGGCCCAGCAGCGCCTTCGCGGCATGGAACGGCGCCGCACACACCGCCCCAACCGTGCAGCCACTGATGCGCTTCAGACTCAGGAAGAGGAGGATGTTGATGCCGTGCACCACCATGCACAGCGGACAGAAGGGCGCCCAGCCCCCCACCAGGATCGCCGAGAGCACGATGCTCCCGCACACGCCCGCCGCGCCGAGCCACAGCGCGCCCAGCAGCGCCTCGCGCCGGAACGCGTCGCCCATGGCCATGGCGAGGAGGAGGAATCCCCCGAGCGCGCCGAAGTACACGACGCCCCATCCGGCAACCGGGATTCGCAGGAACCAGGAGCTCGCGCTCAGCAGCGTCTTGTCGCAACCCGTCCCAAACACCGCCGAACACACGTCAAATGCGTCCGGATCCTGGTTGAGGAGCAACGTAAACGTCCTGAACAGCAGGTAACCCGACACCACCAGCCCCGAAACGATCAGCACCAGGCCAATCACCCGCATCAGGACGCCACGCTTCATTTCACCACCGTGATGCTGTAGGGCGCGCACTCCACCTCAAACACGCCGCCCACCGCCGTGACCGCCGACGCCGGATACACCGCATCGGCCACGCGCATGGCCGAGTACACGTACACCTGCGCCTCGCTCGATGCGTTCTCCCCCGTAAACCGGATCTGCGCCGCCACGGCCGCATCGCGCTGCTTGTTGATCAGGACTACCGCCGTGCCCGACGCGCTCCGCACGGCGAAGGGCTGCAGATCGTACGTCTCGCTCTCGCCTTTCACGCAGTGGGGCGCCGCCTTCGGCGGTTCCGACGTCTCCACATCGAGCAGTTCCGCGCCCGGCGCGAACCCCGCGGCCTCCCGCAGCAACGCGACGGCATAGTACGCCGGCTGGCGATCGTACAACGGCGGCCATACGAGCAGGCCGAACCCGCCCGAAGTCGAGTAATGCATCGCCATGTCGCACCCGCCCGTCGCCGAATGGAGCAGGGCGAGCGCCGACACGAGCCCGCCGAACACGTTCACGTCGCGTGGATCCGTGTACGGCTTGCCGTCCTTCGAAAACACGGCGCTCGTGTTGAACTCCGTCAACACGATCTGCACCCGCTTGTCCGTCAGCCCGGCCAGTTCCGCCCGGATATGGCGCGGCGCCTGCTCGAACCAACCCACTTTCGACAGGATCGCCGCGTCGGCGTCATCGAGGTTGTGCGACGTGTAGATGTGGTAGGACACGAAGTCCAGCAACGCCTCGCCGCCCGGCCGCGCAAGCACTCGCGCGGCCCACGCCCCCGATTCCCATCCCGCCCATGTCGCGGCGCCCCCGCACAACGCGCCCGGCTCGGCCTGCTTGATCGCTTCCGCGGCACTCAGGTAGAGATCGACGCTCCGCTCCCACCCCATGAAGCCTGCCTCGCCATCCTTGATCAGGTTGGGCTCGTTCAGGATCTCGTAGTACCGCACCTTCCCCCGATACCGCGCCGCGCAGGCCGCAACCGCGGCGCGCCAGGCCGCCCGCCCTTCGTCGAGTTCCCACCACGGCCGTTCGCTGCTCCCGCCCAGCCATTCCGGCCCCCCTTGGTGCAGGCACAGCATCACATCCATCCCCGATTCGGCCACCTCGCCGACCGCCGTGTCCGTACGCTCCCAATTGAACGTCCCGGCGTCGGGATGCACCCCCGGCACGTCCACAAAGATACGCGCGCATCCCACGCCGATTCCGTGCAGCGAGGCACGTGCCGCGGGCGAGCCGTACGCCCCGGCCAGCGACAGGGGCCGTTGCCGCACGGGATCCCAGGCCTGGTGCTCAGGCCCGTCGTAGTGCAGGCCCAAGAAACCGGGGGCCACCGTGGCCACCACCCGCTCGCCCACCGTGACCGTCACGCCCTCCGTGACCGTCACGTCCGCAGAGGCGCAACACGCCAGAAGAGCCGCCGCGACGGCCATCCAGGCCCGAAGTGCCGCAGTATTCACCCCTCGAGACACTCAAACCCTCCGCGGTGGCCCCGACTCAGGAGTCCCCGGCCGGCATCGCGCCTATCCGTACACCTCCGCCACGAACCGGCGCAGGTTGGCCAGGCCCAGCGAGATCCCCCTCAGCGGCTCTTCCATTCCCTCGAATTCGATCGACAGCACGCCGTCGAATCCCGCCGCCTTCATGATCCGCAGGCACTGCACGATCGCCACATCGCCGTGGCCGATGATCGCCCCGCGCAGGTAGTTGGCCGCGCGCGACTGGAACCACCCCTCGCCCGGGAACGCCATCGTCCCCGGCTTCCGGTGGAAGTCCTTCGCGTGCACGTGAGACGCATACGGCATCAACCGGCCGAGGGCCTCGGGCGGATCCTCATCGGCGCAGCAGAAATTGCCCATATCGATGAGAATGCCGAAATTCGGGTGGTTCACGCCGCACACCAGCTTCTCCACGCGCCGGCTGTCCTGGCAGAAAAACCCATGATTTTCCACCATGGTGCGGATGCCGCGCTCCGCCGCGTACTCCGTCACGGCCCGGCATCCCTCCACCAGACGCGGCAGGGCCGCGTCGAAGCTCTTCGCGCCGGGCCTGTCCGCCGGGAACCCCCGCGTCGCATCGTGCCGCATCCCGGGCGCGCCCAACACCTCCGCGATCCGCACCTCCCCCTTGACGCGCTCGATCTCCGCCTCGAGGTTGCCGTCCGATCCGTTGATGAAATCCGCGCCGATCGTGTAGTTCGCGATGTCGAACCCCACCCGATCGCACTCCGCCTTCACCTTCGGCGCGAACGACTCCAGCGTGTCCCCCTCCGGCACGGCCAGCGTCGAGAATTCGATCACGTCGAACCCCATCTCTTTGGCCTTCGGAATCACCGCCAACTGGCCCATCGAACCGTCCCGCACGAGCCGGCTGAAACTGTATGAACTCACTCCAATCTGCATCGTTCCGATCTCCTCGGTAAACGGCCGCGCTGCACGGCTCCCCGCAGCGCTAGAACTTCGCTACTTTCACAAACTTGCCCGACTCGCCCGACTTGGCGATGGCGTCGCACAGCGCAATCGCGTCCCGGCCCAATTCGCCCGGCGTCGGCGACGCCCCCTTACCCCGGATTGCGTCCGCGAAACACTGATGACTGTTCTTCACCCGCGCCCGCAGCTTCGGATACAGCACGCGATTCGCGCCGGCCTTCGACAGCTCGAGCGGACGCGCCGCCGAGGAGCCCTGCCGCAGCGTGCCCTTCGTCCCGTACACCTCGAACGTGCTCGCCCCGCACGGCGTGCTCCAACTCAACTCAAGCACCCCCGTGGCCCCATTCTTGAACCGCATCGTCGCGCACACGTTATCCGGCACATCGATCCGCGGCGTCCGCGTGTCCACGTACGCCGCGACTTCGTCCACTTCCCCGACCACCCACTTCATCAAGTCCGCCATGTGCACGCCGATATCGAGGATCAGCCCGCCCTGGAACTTCTTCTGCACGAACCACCGCGCACCCGGCGACCACCCCTTGTCCGGCGTCGTCGCGCCCGTCCGGATGCAGCGGACGTGCATCGGCGTACCGATCTCGCCCTCGGCCACCAACTCCGCGATCTTCTGATACAGCGGCAGGTAGTGGAGCGACTGGTTGATCTGCAGCACCTTGCCCGCTTTCTTGGCCGCCGCGATCATGCGCGTCGTCTCCGGCAGCGTCGCCGCCATCGGCTTCTCGCACATCACGTGCATGCCCGCCTTCAACGCCGCAAGCGTCTGCCCATAGTGCAGGCTGTTCGGCGTGCAGATCGACACCGCATCCAGCCCCGACGCCAGGAACTTGTCCAGGTTCGTGAACTCTGCTACGTCATCGAGCCCCTGCAACTCCTTCAGCTTCGCGATCTGGCTCTTCTTGATATCCATCAGCGACACGATCTTCACGCCCTTCGCGCTCTTGTATCCGGGCACGTGCGTCACATCCGCAATCCGTCCGCAGCCGATGATTCCTACTCGAATCTGCTTGGGCATAAGTCCTCTCCTTCGTGCGTACCGCAAAACCAAAGCTACTCTCAGGGGCACCCGGGCCTCCCCGCCGCGGGATAATACCAGGTGCCCAGCCCCGACGCCACTTCCCCCGAGAAACTGCCCGACGCTGGAATTCTCACGCCGCCCGCGCTATCATCCGCCGCCTGAACGCCCCGGGCACCACACCCGCAGGCTCAACAGACAACGTGGGGGAGAGCCGCCTTGAGAATCGTCGACGAAGGCACCGTCGTATCATCCGCTCCCGGCACCGAACACCAGAGCTGTACATTCCCCGGCATTTGTGTGCTGCCCAACGGCCGGTGGCTCGTCGGCTTCCGCGCCGCGCCCGCCAAACTCAGCGTCGCCGGGCAGAGCGCCTGCTTCACGTGGTCGGACGACTCCGGCGCCACCTGGACACCGCCCGCGTCGCCCTTCCCGCCGCCCGAACCCGGCGGAAAACCCGGCCGCAACCGCACCCTCCACCCTACCGCCCTCGGCGGCAGCCGCGTCCTCGCCACCCTCTGCTGGGTGGACTCATCCGATCCCTCGCTCCCCTTCTTCAACGAAACCACCCAAGGCCTGCTCGATACGAGGGTGTTTCACGCCCTCTCCACCGACAACGGCGAGTCCTGGAGCCAGCCCGTTCCCATGGACACCGCCGTGTTCGGCGTGCCCTGCCCTACCACCGGCCCCACGCTCGTGCTCGCCGATGGCGAATGGGCCTGCCAGTTCGAACTCAACAAGCACTATCACGACACCGCCCCTTGGCGGCACGCATCCGTCCTCATGTTCTCAAACGATCAAGGCGGCACCTGGCCCGGCCACGTCGTGGCCAGCACCGATCCCGAGAACCGCTTCTTCTACTGGGATCAACGCCCCGCCCTCCTCTCCGACGGGCGTGTCCTGAACGTGTTCTGGACGTACGACAGCCTCAACGCCGCCTACGTCAACATCCACGCCCGCCTCGGCTCGCCCGACGCCCGCACCTGGACGCCCCTCTGGGACATCGGCCTGCCCGGCCAACCCGCGCCGCCCGTACACCTCCCGGACGGCCGGATCGCCCTCGTGTACGTCGATCGCACCGCCGCCCCCATCATCAAACTCCGCACCAGCCCCGACGACGGCGCCACCTGGCCCGGCGACACCGAACTCGTCATCGCACGTCCGGAATTGCCCTCCCAGAACGCCCACAAGACCTCCATGCAGGACGCCTGGGCCGAGATGGGCCGCTTCTCCATCGGCCTGCCCGCCACCGCCCTCACCCCCGACGGCCACCTCCTCGTCGTCTACTACTCCGGCCCCGATACCGACGAAACCGACATCAAATGGGCCCGCATCGCACCGTAACCCAGGGAGTCTGTCGGAGTAGCCGCCCATAGCTGCGGCGGAGTTCCTTACCTCATGGGGACTGGTGGCGCCGCCCTTTCGTGACAAGTCTGGCCCGTGTTTGCGGGCGTTGTGTCCCAATCGAGGGCTATACACTTGGCCTGCCATTTGCTAGTATCCGCACTACAAGAGGTGAGGGACGGGCCGGCCGCGGCCACGGAGGACTTCGTCAACGGAATGGACGAGGTTCCGCTCGAAGGCCGCGCGCCACTCCTTGGCCATCGGGGAGTGAGGGAGGAAAACCATGCCGAATTCTGGCGTCGGGGATCGCGGAAGCCTGGACGAACGCCGCAAACGTATGCAGCAGGATGCCGATGAACGCATCAGGAACGTCCAGGACAGATTGAGCAAACGCCTCGAGGAGGCCGACGATCGGCTCCGGGAGCGGCTCGGAGAATCCGGCAGGGGAGGGCGCGCCGAGCCCGGGCCCTCGGGCCAGGCCAGCCCCGCCGCGCCCGTAAGCGCGCGGCCTGCGGGATCGGACGGCAGGCTGAAATGGATGGCCATCGGGGCCGTACTCGCGGTATGCGCCGGCGCCGTCCTGGCCGCGTGGGCCTTGGGCGCAATCTCGAGTATCAACGCCCTCCTCCCGTGGGCCTCGTCGGATGACGCGGGCCCGCAGGCACGTCCGCCTCAGGCGGACACCGGCGCCGCGGTTGCGGGCCGCGAGGACACCCCCGCCCAACTGCCTGCAGGCCGGATCGAGCGCGAACTCGCCCTGTTGGAGCGCGCCGGTTCCGCCGGCCGTGCTGGCGACGCGCCACGCACCATGGCGGCGTCCGCGGCCGCGATCTCCCCGCGCCCACGCGTGCAGTACGCGGCCGTGACCTTCGGGCCTCAAGGTGCGCGGTATGCCACGCGATCCGCACCATCCCCCCGGACCGCCGCCCAACAGGCCGCACTGGCACGGACACAAGCGGCCCATGCGGCCCTGCAAACGGACGTGTGGCGAGAAGCCACCGTTGGCGCGTCTTCCCGCGCCACGCCGCGCGCCCGTTCCGTCACTCGCGGAAGACGATTCGCCCAAGCTGCTGCCACGGGGGACGAGGCGCCCCCGGAGGACTTCGACGCCATCGTGTCTGCAGACGGCGAAGGCGACTACGCCACCATCGGCGAGGCCATCGAGGGGGAAGACGCCGGCGCACGAATCGGAATTCGCCCCGGCTCGTATCCCGAATGCATCGTGCTCACCAAAACGGTCACGCTGGTGGGCGACGGCCCGCGCGACGACATCCGCATCGAGCCGGAGGAGGACCACTGCCTCGATATGCAAACGGCCGAGGCGACGGTGAAGGGCATCACGCTGCACGCACATCACGGGGTTACGGAAAATGAGGGTAAGAAGAACGCCGTGTTGGTGAGCACCGGCAAACTCACCCTCGAGCAATGCGTCGTCCAGTGCGACTCCTTCGACGGCGTCGTGATCACCGGCGCCTCAACCGAAGCCATTCTGCACGGCTGCCTCGTTCAACAGTGTTTCCTGAACGGCGTTTGGCTTGGGGATGGTGCCCGGGCCACACTGGACGAGTGCGACATCCTCGAGAGCGGCGTGGCCGGCCTGGCCGCCACAGCCGCGGCCGAGCCCGCCCTCACCAACTGCACCATCCACGGGTGCAAGAAGACCGGTGTGTTCGTGTACGCGGGCGGCCGCGGCGCCATGGAGACCTGCGAAGTCTACGAGAACGGAGGCGACGGCGTGGTCGTGGAAGGCGCCGAGTCGGCCCTCGAACTGAACGGCTGTGATCTCCACGCAAACGAAGGTTCGGGGTTGACCACCGGCGACAGCGCCCAGTCTACGGCCACGTCCTGCAGCGTGCGCGACAACAAACAAGGCGGGGCCTTCTTCTACCTCAAAGCCACCGCCGTCCTCGAGGATTGCCAAATCGGCGGCGGCAAATACCCCAGTGTCGCCATACGCGGCGAGAGCGATCCCGTGATCCGGAATTGCGATATCGCGGACTCGCTGGACTGCGGTGTCTACGTGTGGGACAAGGGCAAAGGGACTATCGAGGATTGCGAGATTCACGCCAACGCAGGCAACGGCGTGGTTGCCGCCTCAGGGGGTGCTCCCGTGGTTCGAGGATGCGCCATCCACACCAACGGCGGCACGGGGGCCTTCGTGAACTCCGAGGCTGCTCCCGAGTTCGCAGACTGCGATATCCACAAGAATGGTGAGTGCGGAGTGTTCTTCACCGAGAACGCAAAAGGCCATGTCCGAACCTGCGAAATCCGCGGTAACGGCGTCAAGTCAGATGAGAAAAGCACATACGCGGCCGTGGGCATCCGAAGCGGGGCGTCGCCCGTACTGGGATTCTGCAGAATCTACGACAACGCCGCCACGGGCGTGTCCGTCTGGGACGGAGGACAGGGACTCCTGGAAGAGTGCGAAATCCACGATAACGGCGCCGACGGTATCATGATATCGACCGAAGGCGACCCCACCTTCCGCGACTGCCGGATTCACGACGTGGCCGAAGCTGGGGTGTTCGTGTGGGACGGAGGACACGGAACCTTCGAAGACTGCGACATATACGGCACCGAGTACCCCGGGCTGCTTGTCCAAAGCGGCGGCAATCCGGTTGTGCGTGACTGTCGCATCCACGACGGCGACGGGAACGGCGTGCTCATTATGGACAGTGGCCTCGGACGCGTCGAGAACTGCGAGATCTCCGGATTTCCCGATCAATACCCGGCGCTCGTAATCTCCAGCAACGGCGATCCCACAGTGTCCGGGTGTACCATCTCCAGAAACCGGGGCTTCGGCGTCTACGCCGTGAAACACGCCAAAGGCACAGTCAAGGGATGCGACCTCCGCGGCAACCAGGGCGGCCCCGTCTATGCCGACGACACCGCACAAACGATATTCGAAGACAACCAGATGTAGGAAGGGCCTTGCCTGTCCTTGAGCGGGACACGCCCTGGCGTGCAGGCAAGCCTGGCGACCGGCGGGCATCCGCTCGCCCTACGCCCTCCGGCCCGGCGGCTCCGCGCTCACATCGGCCCACTCGATGCCCATCTTCCGCAGGGCGTATCCCACCTCCCTCCGGTGATCGCCGTACGCCAGCATCCAGTGGAATCCACCCATTTCCTCGACGAGCCGTTCCCAGTCCCCTTCGATGGCCACGTCCACCTGGGAACGGCAGATGGCCAGAAACGGATTGTCGACGATCCGCCCGCGGAACCCCAGCCACCGGTTCGCCCCGAAATTCGGATCGATGACCGTGATCACCTGCCCTTTCCGCATCTCGACTTTCGGCGCGGCCCCGTAATCGGACTCGAAATGAGTCTCAATGGACACCTTCTCGAGGTGTTTCCCATCCATCTTGCGCGGGGCCGTGCAGTGGGCGAGCGTGACGACGCCATGATGCGGATACGTCGGATCCTGCAGGAACACCGGCGTGCCCGCGATGTGATGCAGCAGCACCCCGGACGGGATCACGACGAAATCGGACTCGCAGAACGCCAACGCGCCCGAATCGTTGATCAGCGTCAACGGCAGGCAGGCCGTCGTCTCCGAAATCGGCATGACCGTCCCCATGCAGTGGTTGATGGTGAACGCCTGCGACTCCAACTCCGCCATCAGTTCCTCGAACACCTCCGTCAACAGAAACGCCCGTTCCACGAATCCCCTGTCCGTGTTCAGCGTGACGCCCCGTTCCCCGAGGTAGGCGGCCGCCTCCGCCTTCGCCCGCGCCACCCGCCCCGCATCCGCACGGGCACTCTGGATCCGCTTCCCCAACTCCTCATAGGACACCTCCCGGATGTCCATCTTCCATTTCTCGGCCGCCACCGCCGGCGCGTTCCGCCCGCCCGCTCCCCAGCCGCTCGCCGAGCCCAGCGCCACGATCCGCGAACCCACGGTGTTCTTCAGCGCATACAGCGCCCGCAGCCGCCACAACACGTCGTCGTACTCGTCCACCACCACATCGGCGGTCTCAAGCCCCGGCTGGCCGAACTCGTCCAACTGCTTCCGCAACAGGATCGGGTGGGCGATCTCGTACCACAGGTATACAGGGCCGGAACGGTGCCGCACGAACAGCAGGTTGTAGCGTTCCGGCGAGATCAGCGCTTCCAGCACGTCCCCGCCGGACGTCGCGCCGTACATCAGCATCACGTCGGCGCTCCCCCCGCACACCGCCGCGGCCTGCTCCCGCGAGGCCACCCGCGCCACCGGCAAAAACCGGATCGGAAACTCGGCCCGCCGCGCCACGGCCCCCAGTTCCTCCTCGATCCGCCCCGCCTCCCGATCCACGTCCGCCTGGCTGAACAGCCCGCCCCATGGACGCCAACTCGTCGCCTCCCGCCGCTGGAACAGGCAATACGCCAGCGCGGGCTGCACCACGAGTTCCTTCTTCTCCAGGCTCGGCCGCACACGCGCCCCGCTCGAACGGCCCGCCGCCCCGCCGGCCGTCGCGCACCCGCTCACCGCCGCCCCGGCCAGCGCCGAGCCCCCCACCGTCGCCAGAAACGTGCGCCGCCCCACCTCCGGATTCCCGCAACCGCAGCAGCAACCGTGCTTCTCCATCGCGCGCCTCCCTTTCCCCCGGCGTGCCGGGGCGTCTCCTGCGCCCCAGTATACCACGCCCGATCCGCAGGCCCCGGGCGCCGGTTCGGAGCCCCTGCCCCCGGCCGGGCGGACCCCCTAACCGGGACTCCTTCATAGGTGTGTCAAGACTCTTTAGAAGTGTCACATGAGTTAACTCGTTAGAAATGTCACATTGCCTTGGTTTCCGGGTTGAAGACTAAGCGAGT
>JAFGTL010000182.1 GCA_016934125.1 Candidatus Hydrogenedentota bacterium | reverse complement strand
TCCGCGTAGATGTGGGGAACGCCCCAGGTATCCCGGTAGAGCGTTGCGGTGGGCTCAGGGGCCGGGGCCGGGGCCGCCGCGGGGGCGGCGGTTGAGGACGGCTCAGGCGCGGGCGCCGTGCGGGGAACGTCGGGCGTCTCGGGCCCACCGCAGCCGGCCATGACAATGCCCAAGGAGGCCACAACAAGCAGTGCTGCCAGGCGATACCAACGCGTGTCCCGCCCCATCGCTACGCTATTCATCAGATTCTCTCCCTCACCGAGTCCGGAACCCCGACGTCGATCTCGACGTGCATCGTGCGTCATCAACCTACCAGTGTATCCTATGGCGGCCGGAAAGGGTATCCCCCCGTGCCGCGCCGTGTTCCGCACGCCCCTATCCCGCGGCGTTGGCCGCGTCGACGGCCGGCCGCCAATACGCGACCGATTCCTTGAGGTCGGACACAACCGACTCCTCGGCGGGCCACCGCTCCCGATGACTGATCTCGAGCAGGAGGGTGCACCGCTCGATGCCGGCCGCCCGCATCGTCGCCAGGATCTCGCCCGGGACGATGGTTCCGCGGGCGTTGTATTCCGCCGTGAAGGGGTAATGGCCGCCCTTATCCTTGAGGCTCTGCTTGATGTGGATGCAGGGCGTCACCGGGCCGAAGGCCCGGATCCACGCGTGGGGATCCGTGTCATCGGGATCGCGCGATCGCAGGTCGCCGTGGTCGACATCGAGGCACAGGCGCATGGGGATGGCGAACCCCTCGCCGCAACGTTCGAGGATATCGCGTGTCGCCGGAATTGTCTCGGCCACCTCCCGCGGAATGGACATGGGCTCGAACAGCAAGTACTCCAGGCCCTGCCCGGCCCCGTACTCCGCCAACTCGCGCCACGCGCCCACGCCCTCGGCGAGGCGCCGCTCGCGGCGGGCGGGATCCCGGTTGTCGCGCACGGACAGGATGCCGAAGTGGCTGCCCACGCCCTCGGCCCCGAGGCGCCGGGACACGTCGATGAAGCCCTTGAACCACTCGATCCAGACGCGCCGGATGTCCGGATCCGGGTGGAGCACGTGGTTGACGCGCGTAAACGCCGACGTGAACGTGGTTTGGATGCGGATGCCCTTGTCGTCGCAACGCGCGCGGATCCTGTCCGTATCGCGTGCGACGAGCGCCTCGGGCAGGAACGGATTGAGCAGATCCGCCGTGAACTGGACGGTATCCAGGCCCAATTCGTCGGCGACGACGTCAATCCAGTCGTCCGGTTCCGGGAACCGGTTGATGGCGAATCCGGTGTTGATGCCAAGTGCGATGTTCATCGAGGAGTCCGTCCTGAGGCGGCCAAGTGCCGCTAAGTGCCCTTTTCTAGCATACTTGGGCCGCCGCTTCAACCGGCCGCACACCCGGGCGGAACCCCGTGGTTGCCCGCCCGCCCCGGGCTCCGCTACACTGGGGCCGGCCCACGGGACACCGCACCGGGAGGAGAGGCGTTGCTCAAGCTCCGCGTGATACCCACGCTGCTGTATCGCGACTTCGGCCTTGTCAAAGGCGTAGGGTTCGACAGTTGGCGGCCCGTGGGCAGCGCCATGCAGGCCGTCAAAGTCTACAACATGCGCGAAGTGGACGAACTCGTCTTCCTCGATATCCGCGCCACCGCCGACGAACGCCCACCCGACTTCGCCATCGTGGACGAACTGGCCGACGAGTGCTTCATGCCCATGACCGTAGGCGGCGGCGTGCGCAGCGTCGACGATGCCCGCCGGCTTCTCCAGGTAGGCGCCGACAAGGTCGCGGTGGGCGCCGCGGCCGCCGAACGGCCGCAACTCGTGCGCGAGATCGCCGAGCGGTTCGGCGCCCAGTGCGTGGTCGTCTCCATCGACGTCCGCCGCCCCGGCGGCGGCCCGGGCGAGGCGTGCATCCGGGCCGGCACCCGCCCCACCGGGAAGGAACCGGTGGCGTTTGCGCAGGAGATGGAATCCCTGGGCGCGGGCGAGATCCTGCTCCAGTCCATCGAACGCGACGGCACCATGGAAGGTTATGACCTCGAGCTGATCCGGCGGGTGAGCGACGCCGTCTCGATCCCGGTGATTGCGTCCGGCGGCGCCGGTAACTACGATCACCTCGCCGGGGCGGTGCTCGACGGGCACGCATCGGCTGTGGCCGCGGCCAGCATCTTTCATTTCACGCAACAGACGCCCCTCGAGGCCAAACGCCACCTCGCGGGGAAGGGCATCGCCGTGCGGTTGTAACAGAGGGGGGAGCCATGGCACCGAATCCGAAGCAGAGCGAACAGTGGTCGGGCGAGTTCGGCCGGCAGTATACCGATCGGAACCCGCACACGCCCGCGGCCATGGACGAACTCCACCTGCACAACTTCGGCGTGACGCGCACCGCCCTGAACCGCGAGTTCCTGGCCGATCTGGATCCGGCCAGCCGGATCCTCGAGGTCGGGGCGAACGTCGGCGCGCAACTGGCCCTGCTCCGGGATCTCGGATTCCACCGGCTGTACGGCGTCGAACTCCAGTTCTACGCCATCCAGCAGTCCCGCGAGCACGCCCCCGGCCTGCACCTGGTGCAGGCCTCCGCCTTCGATCTGCCGTTCCCGGATCGCTCCTTCGACCTCGTGTTTACTTCGGGCGTCCTCATCCACCTGAGCCCCGAAACCATCGGCCGCGCCCTCGATGAGATCCGCCGGTGTACGCGCCGCTACATCTGGGGGTGGGAGTACTTCGCGGAAGAATACCGGCAGATTCCCTACCGCGGACACGAGGATCTGCTTTGGAAGGGCGATTTCGCGGCCATGTATCGCGAACGCTTTCCAGGCTTGCGTTGCGCGAAGGAGAAGCGGGTGCCCTATCTCGAGGGCGGAAACGTAGACACCATGTTCCTGCTGGAAGCCGGAGCCGACTAGGAGTTCAGTCATGAGCCGAGTGGTCGCGATCGTGCAGGCGCGGATGGGATCGACGCGGTTGCCGGGGAAGGTGATGGCCGACATCGCCGGCAAGCCCATGCTGCAACACGTGGTGGAGCGCCTGGCGCGCGCCGCCCGCATCGACGAAGTGGTGGTGGCCACCTCCATCGATCCGCAGGATGAACCGATCCTCGATGCGGTGGGCCGGCTCGGGTTCCGCGGCGTGGCGGGCAGCGAGAGCGATGTGCTCGATCGCTACTACCATGCCGCCCAGATCGCACAGGCCGACGTGATCGTGCGCGTCACGTCGGACTGCCCCCTCGTCGAGCCCACGATCGTCGACAAAACGCTGGATCTGTTCTTCGCCGAACAGGTGGACTATGCCGCCAACTGCATCCAGCAGACTTACCCGCGCGGCATCGAAACCGAGGTGTTCTCCGCGGCAAGCCTCACCGACGCGCACCGCACCGCTACGCTTCCCTTGGAGCGGGAACACGTCACGCCCCATTTCTACCTCAATCCGGACGAGTACCGGCTCGTGTTTCTGGCCGCCCAAGGCGAGCTGCGCCGGCCCGACCTGCGGCTCTGCGTCGACACCGAAGACGACTTGGCCTTGATCCGGGCCATTTTCGAGCGGCTCGGGCCGGACAACCGATTCCCCCTGATCGATGTCGTGCGGCTGGTGGACAGCGACGCCGGGCTTCGCGCCATGAACGCTCACATCCAGCAGAAGAAGCTCGGCGAGTAAAAACGCAGTTCAGACGCCAGCCCGTTCAACCGGCCGGCGCCCGAACTGCGCAGATACCTCGGGGAAACGCGCGATCAGTCGACGCGCGCGATCTCATTCCCTTCGTACAGCAGCTTGTCGCCCTGGATCTCGACGGTAACCGTCTGGCCGAGGGCGGTGGCGGTGATCTTGTTGCCGTCAATCGACCACTCGCCCGGAATGACATCGTTCACCTTCAGCTTGCCGTCGGCTTCGAAGGTGAACTTGTACTTGTCGAGTTTCCACGTCGTGCCAATGATGCTCTCGGCCGTGAGGGCCTCACCGGCCGCGGCGCCTTCGGCAGCCGGCGGCTGCTCCATCGCGTCGGGGCTCTCCGGGGCCTGCTCCATGGCGTCCGGCTTGGGCGCGGGCGCCGGCGCTTCCGGGACCGGCTTCGGGGCGGGCTTCGCCGCCGGTTCTGCCTTCGGGGCGTCGGCCGAGGGCGGTTCGCCTCCTCCGCCGGTGTCGTCGCCACCGCCGCCGCAGCCCGCCAGCACGATGGCCAGCGCCGCCACGAGGACGAGAGAGAGCATTGTCGCTGCATGCTTTGTCATAGGGATCCCTTTCCTTGTCGTTACTTCTGATCCTGCACCCGTCCGTCCGAGCAACGCGTCAGACCAGTCGGACGAGACTCCGTTGCGAACTCCAACTCACTAGCCTACACAGCAGGCGTCTGCGCGTCAACCCGGGCGCCGCCTCGCCGGCCGGCGGGCCGGCCACGGCCCGGTTACCGGATGCGTTTGATAGGCGCCTCGTCGGAGATCAGTTCCCCGCCTTTGATCTTCGCGCTGAAGGACTCGCCCATGGCTGACGCCGTGATCGTGTCGCCGTTGATGCTCCAATTGCCGGGGATGGCGCCGTTGATAGTCAGGGAGCCGTTTGCCTTGAACACCACCCGGTACTCGCCATTGATCTCCCACTCCGTGCCCACGATCGATTTCCCGTCGATGGCGCCGCCCATGGGCGCCGTATCCGCGGTCGGCTGACCTCCCGTCAGGCTGGCCAGAAGCGGAATCCCGATCAGGACAACGGCGAGAATGACAACCCCAACAAGCAACCCTTTGCTCATAATCCAACTTGATCCTCTCGGGTTCCCTCGAACGACCTGCAGCCCGGCGCGCAGCCTACACGCTGGCAGGGCCCGAGTCAAGCGGAGCGCTTCCCGCGCGGGCCGGCGCGCCCGGGTAACGGCGGCGGAACGCCACCTCCAGCAGATACACCATGAACAGGTAGTACGTGATGAGCTCTCTGAACTCGGAGATGTTCTTGCTGATCGTGCCCGCGCCCCCGACGCCCTGATCGCGCAGCCAATGGGCGAGCGTACGGAGCGCAAACATGGCCACCATCGTGCCGATGGCGAATCGATCGGGCGTGATGTAGCGGAGCAGAGGGTTCCGGCTGTTCGTGAACGCGAGGGGAAACACGACGAACAGGAAGATCATGCCGGCCAGGGCGCCGTTCTTCATGATATTCGTCAAGTCGAAGGTATTGTGGACGTTACGCACCTGGGTGGCCTTGTCAAAGGTGACGCTGGCGGCCAGTTCGTAGAAGTGCAGCCCGTAGTCCATCTCTTCGAGCAGAACGAACAGGGAGAAGGCCGCCAACACGCCCCATACGGCCTTCTCGACGCGGTGCGGCTTGCGGCGGCACGCAAGCAGGGCCGTCGCCGCCATCACGATGAGGCACACGTTCTGCAGATTCTCGAGAAGCCCCAGTTCCCGGTTCGAGTCGGGGTGAAGCCCTGCGATGTTCGGGCTGACGATGTGTTGGAGCCACGGCACGCCGGAGAAATACATCGCGATAAGCCCCAACGTCACGACGCTCGGGACGGCCACGTACACCGCGAACCGCCTCCCCATTCCCCAAGGAGGGGCGGCCGCGCCTTCGCCAAACTGCACACGGATTCCGTTGCTCGATTCACCCATTCCGGCAAAGCCCGTCCCGAAAGGCCGGATCGCTGTCGCGGATGGCACTGCGCCGGCCCCAGTCTCATTCCCGCTGTTCCCCGCCCTCCCGGAGCCAGACCATCGCCTGTCTCACCGCCAGAATACACGATTCTAAGCCCGAAACGCCAGCACGCCCGGCGATTGGGCCCGGCGCTATCCCTCCACCGCCCCAGTCTGCGGATCGTAGCGCCAGTCGCGGCCGGCATAAGGATGAGGGGGCACGAACGAGAGGTGGCCCTTGTCGTAGATCGCCTGGAGGGTGGCCGGCCAGCGCCCCTCGGCCTCGTGGAACCGATCGAGGCCTGCCCGCAGCAGGTTCAGCCGCCGCTCCACCGCCTGATCCAGAATGGTGGTGTTCTTCACGGCCCCGTCCGCGTCGATGAAGTAGCGTCCGCCCAGGGGATCGGGCGGCAACGCCGTAACGAGGCCCGCCGAAACGAGTTCATCGACCGATTCCGGGGCGTGGCCGAAGCGTTCGCCGAACTGGGCCATGGCCTCGTTCAACCGGGCGCAGTTCTCCCGGAGCGTGAGTTCCTGCAGCTTGCGCCGGGCCATGTCGCGCATGATTTCGTCGTCGCTGTTCTCGGCCATCTCGAGCCACATGGCCCGCTCCACCTCCGCCAGATCGTACTTGCGTTGCAGATCGTTCGCGAACTGGACGACGGCGGCCGGGGCGGTGCCGGTGGCGGCGGCCATGGCCAGGAACCGGGCGGCCTGCTCGGCCGAACCCGGCTGATCGCGCCGGTTCAGCAGGTAGATGACGGCCATCTCGTAAGGAAGTTCCCAGCGATCCGGGTTGTCCGGAACGCCGCTTCTCAGCAGGGCGAGGCTCGCGTCGTCATCGGCCTTGAGTGCCGCCAGGAACACGCCCCCGTAGCGATACACGTCGCCGAAGTACGGATCCAACCGCGTGATCGTCTGGCACATGTGGTTGAGCCATTCGAACTTGCGATCGCCGCGGAAGTGCTTCGAGGTGTATTGGATGCACTTCAGCCACAGCACGTCCGCCACGACGCCGCTCATCCCGCCGGTGAAGTGGTTCAGGAGCTTCTCGTTGGGTAGGTAGAGCAGTTCCTCGCCCGACTGCTCAATCCGGATGGCGTCGAGGTGTCTCTGCGTCGACACCACCACCCCGAACCCGAGGGCGAGCACGACGGGCACGGCAACGAGTCTGTGGCGGGCCTTCATACGTCCTTGTCCTCGAACGCAATGGCGGCCAGCACGAGAAGCATGAGGGTGTACACGGTGCCGTACAGGAGCGCCCAGCCAACGTAGCCGGGCGCGACGGGCACGCCGTTGGCCGCCTCCGCGCGGATGTCGAAGTTCGACAGATTCGGCACGATGTAGTACGCCACTTCGAGGATCCGTTTCGTCACGGTGCCGTCAAACTGGCGGGGGAGATCCATGAAGATGCCCGTGGCGTGGCCGGCGATGTAGGCGCAGAACACGATGACGGCGCCCAGAATCGGCGAGGCCACGGCCGAGAGCAGAATGGCGAACGCCGTCACGAGCAGCAGTTCCCAGTAGATCAGGAGCACCGCCATGAAAAACGTGGCATCGACGCGTCCGCCCAGGGCGAGCAGGTAACCCGTCGCCACCACCGTCATCGCGGCCGTCACCAGGGCCAGCAGGAACGCCAGGCCGAGGTACTTGCCCACCACGAATTCCCAGCGCCACATGGGGCGGCACAGGATCGTGTAGATCGTGCGCTTGTCGATTTCTTTGTAGACGAGATTCGTGCCGATGAAGATGGCGATCAATACGCCGAACACGGACACGGCCGCCAGCGAGATATCTTTGACGATCTTGATGTCCTGGCCGATGCTGATCCAGCCGAGGGCCTTCGAACCGAGGATCGCCGCCGCCGCGAACGCCAGCAGCACGTAGAGCACCTTGTCGCGCACGGCCTCGCGGAACGTGTTCTGCGCAACCGCCAGGATCCTCATCGGCCGCCCTCCTGCTGCCGCATGAAGTAGTCCTCGAGCGACTCCTTGACGGGCGTGAACTCGACGAGTTCGCCCCCCTTCGCCTGGATCGCGCGCACCGCGTCGTTGGCCGCGGCCGCATCGGGATAGGTGAAATGGTGGCCGGCTTCGGAAGTCCGGACAGATACGGCATCGCCCGACAGCGCGGCCGCCGCGGGCGCGTCGAGCCCGCCCGCGATGACTTCGACGGAGCGGATCCGCCGGGCGAGCAACTCGTCGATCCGCCCTTGGGTAGTCAACCTGCCTTTCACCAAAATGCCGACGCGATCGCAGATCTGCTCGACGTCGCCCAGCACGTGCGAACTGAAGAAGATCGTCTTCCCGGCGCGGGCGACACGGAGGATGAGTTCGCGGATGATACGCCGGCCCAGAGGATCCAGGCCCGTCATCGGCTCGTCGAGGATGAGTACGTCCGGATCGCCCACGAGCGCCACGGCGAACCCCAGCCGCTGGCGCATGCCCTTCGAAAACTCGCGCACCCGCTGATCGGC
>JAFGTL010000181.1 GCA_016934125.1 Candidatus Hydrogenedentota bacterium | reverse complement strand
GGCCGCGCGGCTGGTTGATGACCTCCTTGAGGCTCTCGGGCAGGCCGATCTCCTCGAAGGTCATGATCTTGTTCGGAATCAGCCGGAGCACCAGGCCCACATAGCCCTTCTGCTTGAAAATCGCCACACGGAACCGGGCCACGTCCTCGAAGGCGAACCCGAAGTCCGAGCCGCCGACCTCCTGGAGTTCCTGCTGGTTGTCCACGGACGCGATGCTCTTCATGAGCCGCTCCGTGTCCTCGGCGGTGAGCGGGTTGTCGCCGAAGTACTGGAGATGGCCGTGAACCCGGCCGACCGGCGGATCGTCGACCGCGAGGTGCAAGTCGGATCCCTCGCGGTCGATGAGCATCCGCAACAGACTGACCATCTCGTACGCCATGGGGCTTGTCTCCTTAGGCCGATACGCTCCGGGTAAGGGGATCGTCGTCCTGGGTCTGCCGCACCACCTCTTCGACGGTGGTGATCCCGTTCAACACCTTCTGCCAGCCGTCCTGGCGCATCGTATTCATCCCGCCCACTCGAGCCGCTCTGCGCCGCGCGCCCGCCGACGTGTCGTGCATGATCATGGTGCGGATCTCGTCCGAGCTCAACAGCAGTTCGTACACGCCCAGCCGGCCCGAGTACCCGGTGTTGTTGCAGTTCTCGCAACCCCGTCCGTGGAAGACCTCCACCTTGCTGGGGTCCACGTCCATGGCGAGGCGTTCCCACTCGATCTCAGGCGGCTTGTAGGGTTCCTTGCAGGCCGGACAGATGGTTCGCACCAGGCGCTGCGCGAGCACCGCGCGAACGCCCGACGCCACCAGGAACGGCTTGATTCCGATATCGATGAGGCGGATGAACGCGCTCGCCGAGTCGTTGGTGTGCAGCGTCGAGAACACCAGGTGGCCGGTCAGGGCCGCCTTGATGGCGATCTCGGCCGTCTCGTAATCGCGGATCTCACCCACCATCACGATGTCCGGGTCTTGCCGGAAGATGGCGCGCAGGGCACGAGCGAAGTTCCACCCGATCTCGTGGCTGATCTGCACCTGGTTGATACCGTCAAGCTGGTACTCGACGGGGTCTTCCACGGTGATGAGCTTCGTTTCGGGCCGGTTCAGCCGGTGGAGGGAGGCGTACAAGGTGGTCGTCTTGCCGGAGCCGGTCGGGCCCGTCACCAGCACGACACCGGTGCCCTGCTCGATCAACTCCTCCCAGTTCTGCTGATCATTCGGCGAGAACCCCAACTGCCCCAAGCCCAACATGAGCCCGCTCTTGTCCAGGATACGCAGTACGACGCTCTCTCCGTGCACCGCGGGCAGGGAACTCACGCGCAGGTCGACCATCTTGCCGCCCAGCATGAGCTTGATCCGGCCGTCCTGGGGAATCCGCCGCTCGGCGATGTCCATCATGGACATGATCTTGAGTCGTGAAATGATGGACGGTTGGGCCCGCTTCGGCGGCGTCGGCATCTCATGGAGCACGCCGTCGATCCGGTAGCGCACCTTGAGATCGAACTTCCCGGGCTCGACGTGGATATCGCTTGCCCGCAGGCGGAACGCCTCGAGAATCAGGTTATTGATGTACCGGACCACCGGGTTGTCGCTGTCTTCGTCGGCCGCGTCGGACCCGCCGGCGGTGTCGGCGTCGAAGTCCACGCTGTCCACGCTGATGCTGCTCAGGCTGATGTCGCTGGCCGACATGCTGCTGCCGACGCTGCTGAGCGAGGAGCCCATGGAGCTCACGTTGGACATGGTGCTCAGCGTGCTCATCGTGCTGGCGCTGCTGACCGTCGAGAGCATGGACTCGACGCTCTGCTCGGACAGGCCGTAGTATTCACTCAGCGCAGCGCTGATCTCTTCGGGCGTGGCCAATTGGGGCTCGACGGGCCGGTCGAGCAGGCGCTCGAGATTGTCGAAGGTGTTGATGTTGGTCGGGTCGGCCGTGGCGATGACAAGCCGGTCGCCTTCCTCGGCAATCGGGACGACCCGGTACAGCGTCGCAATGGATGGTTCGACGAGATTGCGGATGCGCTCAGGTATTTTGCGGTCGGAGAGCTTGACGATAGGAATGCCGAGCTGATCGGCGAGCCCATCGGCAATGTGGCTCTTGCTGATGTGCCCGAGCCGGACGAGGATCTCGCCGATTCGGCGGTGGCTGAGCGAAGTCTTCTGTTTGTGGACGGCCTCGTCAAGCTGTTGCTGCGTGATGATGCCGCGCTCAACAAGCCGTTGGCCGAACTGGGTATACGTTTGCTGTGGCACGGTATTGTTCCTTACGCCTTCGGCACCTTCAATTTACCAGAAAACGGCCCGCCTTGTCAATGCAAATACTGCGATTTGTCACTGATAAAAAAGGACTTACGAGCACGGAAGTCAATCAATTACCCAAACAGCACACTCTATTCCCGCCTTCCGGCCATCTGGCGCAACGAATCCGCCCCGAATGAATAAGGAGATACCCAGCTCCCCTCCCTCAAGCGCGACGCACCATGTGCACTCCCAGGACTCGTCCCAAGTATCTCTGTACTCGCTTATCGCGGGCGAGGAAACGTGGAAATCCGATACGCCTGTCCCTATCCCGAGCCCGGAACAGAACGGCCAAATGCCGCGTCGGAAGCAGCCACTTTCCGCTGACAATTGTGGCCCACTGCCCGCGGAAAGTCAAGGCCCGCGGGGCGGTCGGGCCGTGCCGGGCGCGCAGCCGGCGCCGGGTCTGAAGCGCTTGATAGACAGGGCATTGCGCTCCACCGCGCGCGGAACAGACGGGGGAGAAAGCCGTTTTCGAGACCGGGCCGCCCGGCAGCGCATCGCACGGCCCGCGCCGCCTTCGGAGTTGCGCCCGGGCTAGACGTTCGGGGCCAGGAAGATGAGGCTGCAATCCAGCCCCTTCTTGCCGGGCGCCTGCCGGATGTAGGGCACGCTGTGCATGACGACCAGGTGGCCGCCCGCGTGGATCCGGTAGAGCACGTCCACGAGTTCTTCGGCGCTGACCCCCTTCAGGTTGAGGCGAACGGAAGACAACTTGTCGGAGCGGGTGCCCCGGGGGAAGGTGGCGACCTCAGCCCCGCGGTTCTGGAGGTCCATCTCGCGCAGGATCTGGCTCAGGTGGCTCCAGAGGTCAAAATTGCCCCGGGCGGACAGCACCTGCATCAACTCCTTCTCGCTCTCGCGGGCGGCGACGACGTCGCCGTGGTACATGGTGGCCAAGGCCAGGTTCCGGCGCGCCGCGCGCAGTTGGTTCTTGGACTTCTCGTACTCGCCCAACGGGCCCTCCAGGGCATACCAGGCCAGCAGCCCAAGCGCCACAATGCCGCCGGCAATCAGAATCTTCCCTTCGCGGGTGTGGGGATTGAAACGGTTCATACCGGAATCTCCTCGTGCGCGCCGATGCCGGATTGGGTGCAAATCGCAGCCATCGTGCTCCTCGCTGCCCCGTTACGTGCGGGCCGTGATGCGGAACGTTTCCTTGCCTTCGATGGACGAGAGCACCGGCTCCTCGTCGAATTCGAACAGGGGCGACTGCTTCAGGCGCTCGTAGACCTCGCCGAAAACCCCCTCCTTCACAATCTCGCCGGAGATGTTGACAACCTGGCTCTTGCCCTCGCCGGGCCAGATCTTGAGTTCCGTGATGACCACCTTGTCTCCCGGCATGCTCTCGCTCAGTTCGTTCAACACGGCCAGCAGCGTGGGCCGGTGGAGGATTTCGATGGGAAAGAGGTCGCCCACCTGGCTGGCGCCGCTCACCTCGGCCTCCATGTACTGAATCGCCACGGCCCCGGTGGCATCCTGCGCCACGCGGCCCGCCTGCACGGCCGGCGACTCCGGAAACGCCTCTTCGAACAGACGCCACACCTCCTGCCCGATGCGGCCGACCTCGTCCATGTTGTTGCGGTACGTCACGTAGCAGTAGGTTCCGTAGGCCAGGGCGATGATGATCGCCAGCGAGCCCGAGAAGGCGAGGTGCCGCCCCACCACCCGCATGGTGTTGGCCGGGGCCAGATCGCCCCGGCGGAACTCGAAGGCGAACGGCCCCCCCGCCGACGCCCAGGCGACACCGACAGCGGCCGTCCAGCGGCTGGACGCGCCCTCCTGCCCGGCGGCGTCCGCCCCCTTCACCCGTTCCAGGACATCCTCGTACTCGACCGCCACCTGAAGCCCTTCCTCGAAGCGCTGGCGCTCGTCGAAAGGCAGGGCGATGCCCGTCACGCTGAGAGCCGCCAGTTCATCGTCGCCTTTCCAGGTGGCCAGGAACGCGCGGATCGAGTTGTGTATCTGCCGCGCCGCCGCTTCGGGGGTTTCGAGATACTCCCGCGCGGACACGCCGAGGGGACGGGCAAACGCCAGCGACTTGCCGGACATGATCGCGAGGAGGGACACGCTCTCGCGGACGTGCAGTACGGCCTGGAGCCCGCTCCGCGCCCGGCGCTGCCCCCACCATAACGCCGTGAGTCCAGCCAGGTCGACGTTGACGCCGTCGGCCTCGACGCCGGCGGCGCGCAGCACCGCCAAGTGCTCCTCGACGCCCTCCCGCCGCAGGCCCAGGGCGAGGACTTCTGTGTTACCGTCGATCTCCCGGATCGTGCTGAAGTCGATCGTCAAGTCCTCGATGGGAAACGCCAGGTACGGTTCCAGCTCGAACGGCGCCGCCGCGGCCACCCGGCGGCTGCCCCGGAACGGCACGGCGAGCACCCGGAAAATGGCGTTCCGGCCCTGTTCGCAAAGCACGTGGGCGGCCGGCCGCTTGCGCACCTGCCCCAATGCCTCGCGCGTCGCTTCCGTCAGGGCGTCCAACCGGGACTCCCGGCCGTCATAGGTGGCCGTGGCCGAACGCAGTTCCAGCACCACGGGCTTGCTCCCGCCGGTTCGTACCACCGCCACTCGCACCTCGTCTCCCTGGTACTCGATTGCCGCAATTCGGGCCGGTAACTTCATTGAAACACTCTCCAGTCCAGTATGCGCAAGGGCTCGGCGGGTTGCCGTTCATCGCGCCAAAGATAGGCCTCGATGCGCACCTTGCTTTCTCGGTAAAGTCCATGCCCCCGGATCCGGAAACAGCGGCTCCGAACCAGGAGCATGTCGGGCAGCGGATTGTTCTTGTCCTCGGGCGGCAGAATCCCGCGATCGTCCAGTTCCTCGCGGCTGACGAACGGGCCATCCTCGCGCTCTTCCACCACCGCATCGGCCAGGCCCCCTTGTCCCAGGACGTAACCGACCGCGTCGAGCACTTCGTATGCGGCCGTGTTCGCGTTGATCCGGCCGTTGGGGTCGCCGTGCACCGTGAGCAAGTCGCCGAGCGGCAACTGCCCCAGAGCCGGATCGCCGAAGAACACGTCCGGCGTGATCCCCCGAACCAGGAGCAGTTCTTCAACGGAGCTGAACGGGGCGTTCTTGCACGCATACGGAATGGCCAGCGATTGGTAGTACGTCGTCTCTGCGCCGGATGATCCCTCCTCGTCGTCGGGGTCGATCCAGTCGAGGATGGCGTCCACGGGGTTCTCGGGCGCTTCACGGAGGTCGAACAGCGCCCGCACCGCCTCGATGAGGGGCTCGTTGAGCTGATCGCTGTCGTGCAGATACAGGGCGTTCAGATTGATCTTGCCGAATTCGTCCTGAATGGTGCATTGCATCACCGCGTCGTTGATGATCTCGTAGGGGACGCCCTGAGCCCAAGCCTCGTCGAGGCTGTCGTACTCGGCCCCGCCTTCCGATTCCCTGTCGTCCGCGGCCTCGGCGCTCTGCTGGAGACTCAGCAGATCGGCCGTCAGCAGCGACATGCCCGAAGCCACCGCCGCCTCCGCCGCGACGCGTGCCCGGAACTGGGTCACGTTGGCGCTCACGTGCGCCGCCTCCACTGTGGTCTCGTAGTTGAACTCGATCACAAGCACGCTCAACAACACGATGAGCAGAAGCGACAGCAGCAGCGCGACGCCTTGTTCCCTCTCGTCGTGTCGTTGTGCGCTCATTTCGGATCCCCGCCTTCCGCGTTGGACTGTGTAGAGGATGTCGAGTTCGCGGCCAGCTCGGCCGCGTCCAACACGGCGGCTTCTTCCTCGAGCAGGCGCGCGTCCTGGGTGGCGCCCAACCCCGCCGGGATCGCGATCACCATCTCGAAATCCGGATCCTCGATCAGATCGTAGCGTTCCTCCTGCTCGAGTTCGAGTTGCTCGTCGGGTTTGGCGAAGTTGATGCGCACCTGGACGCACCACGGCATGCGGCCCGTCAGCATGCTGTCCCACTCCTCCACCCACTCCGCCCCGTCGAAATAGCGGACGTCGAACGTCCGAATGGGCACCGTCCAGTTCGGCGCTTCATAGTTGGGATCCGGCGAGAACTCGCCGCTCTCTTCCTCCAACTCCTGGACGTTCGCACCCAATAGCGGCGTCTCGACCGCCATCAACTGCAGCTGGTCGGCCTCGTCCTCTTCGTCCATGCTCAACGCCATCTCCGATGCCTCGCCGCCCACCACCTCGTACCGCACTTCCTTGAGATCGCCCGGCAGCGCCGCGCCGCCCATGAGCGGCGCGTTCGACACGAACCGCACCGAATCCAACGGGCCGTCGGTTCCATTGTCGCTGAGCCCGACGAACCGG
>JAFGTL010000180.1 GCA_016934125.1 Candidatus Hydrogenedentota bacterium | reverse complement strand
GGGAGGTATTCCGCGTGCTCGCCGGGGAGGCCGGTTCATGGCCCGTGCCTTCAGACAAACGGGCCCGGATCGAGGAAGGATTCAGCACCTCCTCCGCCTACTACGACGGATTCATCACCGCGTCCGACTCGAGCGAAATCCGCCTGAAACCCCACCGCGATCTCTACTCGATCGCCCTGCACCGCATGGGAATCCCGCCCGAAGCCTTTCACCAGGTGGTAGGGTTCGAAGACAGCGAATCGGGCACCATCGCCATCCGCGCCGCGGGCATCCCCTGCTGCTGCGCCCTCCCATTCCCGGAAACCAGAGATCACCGGTTCGACGCGGCCTCCGTCGTCGCCTACGGCGGCATCCCCGAAGTCATGCTGCGCCATCGCGTCTTCCTCCCGCCCGCCCTCATCGCGCCGTAGGCCTGACAGGGGCAGGCGCGTGCCACGAAGGGGCTCCGTCCCCTGCATTCCCGGCGCCTGCCGCTTCACGCCGTCCGGCGTGTGCCCACACAGACACGCCCTTGGAACGACTAAGGCACAAACGTGCCGCCCCGCCTCCTGCGGGGCTCCGGATAGGGGAGAGGGGGCCTCCCTACCCACGGCTTGTGCCTGGGAAGGCACTGCGCCGTGGGCTATTCGGGGAGTGTCGCCCCGCGTTCCGCAGGGCTCCGGAACGCCGCGAAGCGCGAGGCGGCCACCCATCGCGCGTCGCGCCCTAAGCATCTTCACATAACGCATCGCCGAAACCGTCACGGGGAAGCCCGGGCGATGAGCCGCGGCCTCAGCCATCCCGACATCCTCCGGGCCCTCGCGGAACGCGAGGGCGCCCCGAAGCCGGGGTGGCACTTTTCAGATAGCCCACGGCGCGAGCGGTGGGTTTGCCTGCGCCTCACGAATCCTCAGTTCGCGCACGGGCCACGAGACGCAGCCGCTGGCGTGAGGGGAATCCGGAGGACATGTCCAAAGCGCCGCTTCGGGCACGCACCGCCCTCGGTGCGAGACGACGTGTCCCCCGAATTCCCGCGCATCGCGGAGGATGGGAACTGGGGGTACGTGAGCTACGGCTTTGTCTGGGGACTCTCGACGAACCGGAGCGCGGCCGAGTTGATGCAGTAGCGCTGTCGCGTGGGTTCGGGGCCGTCGGGGAACACATGGCCCAGGTGCGCGTCGCACCGGTTGCAGAGCACTTCGGTTCGCACCATCCCGTGGCTCGTGTCCGTCTCGGTGCGGATGCACGTGTCGTCCACCGGCTGGAAGTAGCTGGGCCAGCCTGTGCCCGAGTCGAACTTGGCCTCGGAACTGAACAGGGGGTTCCCGCAGCACACGCAGGTGTACACGCCCGGTGTCTTCGTGGCGTGAAACGCGCCCGTGAAAGCGCACTCGGTGCCCTTCTCGCGCGTCACGCGGAACTGCTCCGGCGTGAGCAGGGCGCGCCACTCCGCGTCCGTCTTCACCACCTTGTCCGGCATGCCTCCTCCTTGCTGTGGGCTTGCTTGGGCCGCGGGCGCGTCGGGCCCACGCTGTGCGCACCCGGCCATGAATCCCGCCGCGGTCAGTGCTGTCAGAATCGAGACAATTCGCATAGATCCCGCGCCTTTCATCCGGGGCCTCAGGCCCTTTCCTTGTGTAAACACCCCGCCCGCCTTGAGAATTGCCGATGAGGCCGGGGGGTTCTGTTGCGCGGAGGAATGGACGGCGCTAGACTGCGGCTGTGGCGGCGTGGCGGGCGTCTGCCGGGGGACTGCGATGGCGTATGACGCGAGACGACACCACCGGCGTTCGATCCGGTTGCAGGATCGCGACTACGCGTCGGATGGCGCGTATTTCGTCACGGTGTGCGCGCGGGATCGGCGTTGTGTGTTCGGGCAGGTGGTGGAGGGGGTGATGCGGATGAACGAGGCCGGGGCCATAGCCGCTGAGGAATGGTATCGAGCCGGGGAATTGCGGCCGGAGGTGCGATTGGATGCGTTCGTGATCATGCCGAACCACATTCACGGGATCATCGTGATTAGCCACGAGGATCCCGAAACGGGGTGGCCGGTAGGGGCGTCCCAGCGGGGGGCGTCCCAGCGGGACGCCCCCCTACGGGAGCCGACGGTGGGAGGCCGCCACACGGGCCGAGGACGGGCTCGATTGGCGCGATCATTGGGCAGTTCAAATGCGCGGCGACGAAGCGCATCAACGTAATGCGCGGGACGCCCGGTGCGGCGGTATGGCAACGGAACTACTACGAACACATCATTCGGGATGAGGCCGAATGGGGCCGGATCCGTGACTACATCGAGGCGAATCCGGTGCGATGGGCGGAGGACAGGGAAAACCCGAACGGCGTGGCGGGCGGGTGCGGGAGGAGAAACTCATGGCATTGACGGCGTTGCGGGTTGGGGTAGGGATCGTGCTTTTGGCGGGGAGCGCGGGGGCGGGGCGGCGGGCGTTTGGGGTTGAGGACGGGGCCGGGCGCACGTTCCTGCTGCTGGATACGCGGGTGGTCGAGCGGGCCGAGGGCGCGGGCCTGGTTCTCGGCACCGTGGAGAAGGAGGCGCGCAATCCGCTTTTTGTCGAGGAGAAGCCGTGGGAGGTTCGGTTCGACAACCTCTATGCGAACGTGTTTCTCGACGGTGGCGTCTACCGGCTGTGGTATAGCCCGTTCATCATCGATGAGGTTACGTCGGCGACGCCGTTGGCCGCGCGGGCCACGGAACGCTACGCGCCAAAGAAACGCGAGATGGGCATCTGCTATGCCGAGTCCGATGACGGCGTCGTCTGGCGGAAACCCGAATTGGGCATCATCGAGTTCGACGGCTCGACGGCGAATAACCTCGTCATGCGGGAGGCGCACGGCTCGGGCGTCTTCCGGGATGAGCGCGAGCCGGATGCGGCACGCCGCTACAAGGCCTTCATGCTGGGCGGCGTCGCCACCTCGCCGGATGGGTTGCACTGGCCCGAGCGACGGGCGTGCCCGGAGATCGAGGCGGCGGGCGACACGCATAACAACGCTCTGTGGGTGGAGGAACTCGGCAGGTACGTGGGCATCACGCGGCTGTGGGGGGATGGCCAGCGCATTGTCGGGCGCACCGAAAGCCGCGATTTCCGGACGTGGACAAAGGCCGTCGAGGCATTCCGGGGCGATCCCGAACAGCAGGCGTACGCCATGCCCGTGTTCCGGTATGCCGATGTGTTCCTCGGGCTCGTCATGATGTTTGATGTGGGGGAGGACACGGTGGATTGCGAACTGGCGTGGAGTTCGGACACGATTCATTGGGAGCGGATTTGCCCGGGCGCGCCGCTGATCCCGCGCGGGCCTGACGGGGCGTTCGACTGCGGCTGCATCTACGCGGCGGCGTATCCCGTGGTGCTCGACGATGAAATCCGCCTCTACTACGGGGGCAGCGATGGCCCGCACGGCAATTGGCGGGCGGGCGGCCTGGGCCTGGCGCGGCTGCGGCCGGACGGATTCGCGGGCATGCGTCCGGTGAACGGCGGCACGGCCACAATCGTCACCAAGCCGGTGGTGTGCTCCGGGCGGCGGCTGCTCGTGTCGGCCGATGGGGAAGGCGGCTCGGTGCGATGCGGCGTTATCGGGGAGGATGGACTCGGCGCGGAGGCCTGTCAGCCCATTGCTTCGGACGTGAGCCGGGGCGCGGTGACATGGCGGGACGGCGGGGATTTGTCCGGGATGATCGGCAAGCGCGTGCAACTCGAGTTCGAACTGCGCAACGCAACGCTCTACGCCTTCAGTTTCGCGGACTGAGCCCGCGCTTGAACACGAAAGAAAACGCGCGATCGCTTGGCCCGCCGTAGCGCTCCTCCTTGGACGGCAGCGGCTCGAGGCCATCGAACTCGGGCAACTCGCGCGCCTCGCCGGAACGCTCCGCAACAGGGGGGATGAGGTGCGCGAGCGTGACGCCTGCATCCTTCGCCGATTTCTGGTATTCGAGATCGACGGTGGCGCGGCGGAACGACTCGGCGGAGAGCACCGTGGGATCGGCCGTGTGGCAGAGCATGGCGCTCTCGAGCCGGATCGATCCGTCTGATTCGTCGTAAAACACGTCCAGGACGCGGATTTCCTGCGGATACTCGATAAGCGAGGCGGTTTCGATCTCGATGTAGGGATACCGCCCGGGGATCTGCGTGACGCGGTGGCGGTGTTCATGGCCGCAGATGTGGGCGATCACGTTAGGCTGGCACGCGAGATACGTCCGGAATTCGAGGGTCGTCACCGTCCGGCCCGGATAGGGTTTCCGGAACTCGGCGCTCGGGTGGTGCGACGCAATGACGACGAATTCGCCGGCGGCCTGGGCGGCCTCGACTTCCGGTTTCAGGAATCCCTCGAACTGGCGCCGCGTCATCACGCCGTACTCGACGGAGAACCCGCAGGGCGGATTCGGCGCGGCCGTGTCGAGCACGATGAGGCGAACCGGTACGTCCGCCTTGGGCCGGCAGGAATACCAGGCATCGCCGGAGGCCAGGTTGTCCTCATCGAATCCATGGCCGGCCGGTGTCGTGGCCGTGTCGAAATGCTCCGCGATGAAGGATGCGCGCGACAAGTAGTGGCGCGCCGGATCGGGCGGAACCGGGCCGGCGGGCAACTCGCGGATGACCAGTTGGAGCGTAACGGGATCGATGTGCTCGGCATCGGCGAGAATGGCGGCGGGACTCTGATCGTACGTGGGCAGGAAGGCGTTCAAAGGCGGCTCGAGCCGGTGCAGTCCGATCGCCGCGGCCACGAGGCGGAACTGCGGCGAGAGCCACGCTGTCGCGTCATCGGCCTCGCGGCAGATCGCGAAGGTGCCGATGGCGAGCCCGTCGTGGTTGCCGAATGCGGTATACCACGGGATGTCGGGCGCGAGTCCGGCAGCTTCGAACTCGAGGTTGGGATTGTCCTCGGGCGCGACATCGCGGAAGGGGCCCTCGGCCTCGCCCGAGTCCGGCAGTACGGCCTGCCCGTCCATGACGTCCAGAAACCAGCGCAACTCGTTGAACTGGGCGTTGTCCGTGAGATCGCCCGTGACGATGACGAAGTCGACGGGGAACGCGCCCCCAGCGTGGCAGGCGTTCAGCACGCGGAGTGTGGCGTCGAGCGTTTGGGTGCCGTAGGCCTCCTGGGGACGCCATGCCGTCGGGATGAGCCCGTCGGCGCGCACCGCCCGCGCGGGACTCTCCTCGTCGGTGATGTGCACATCCGTGATCTGTACGAACCGCAGCAGGTGCTCCCCGGTGCCGCCCGGTTGCGGGGAAAGATCGGCCGGCTCCGGGCATCCGGCGAGGGCCAACACGGCCGCAAACGCCGCGAAGCGGACGCAGGTGCGATGAACCATGCGCGTCTTCGTGCCCGATGGGTTTCCCTTTGCCATGGAGCGCCTCGCTCGGTTCATGACTGACAGTGTACGGGGCGGCGCAGGCGAACGCAACGCGCTGCTGTGGGACAAGGGTCGGATTACGCGTCCGGCGTGGGCGGCGTGGCGTCCTTGCGAAGCGTCCAGAGGGTGAGCCCGGCGCTCTTTTGGGGATCCCGCTTGCCGGGGAGGAGGGTGCACACATAGCCGATGACGAGGAGCATGACGGGGCCGGGAACGCCGACGAACAGGAAGCTGAGGGGGCGATCGCCCGCCTTTGAGATGAGGTACCAGGTAACTGTCCCGGCGGTGATCGCCCAGGCGACGATGCAGGCGAACAGGATGTGGTTTCCGTTTACGCGCCGCGTGGTCACGCCGAGGAGGAAGATGGGCGCCAATACGCCGCCGAAGGCGATCCAGATGGTGCTCGCCTCCATGATGGTTTCTTCGATGGAGGTGGCCACCGATGCGATGATGAGCGCGACAACGATGGCGAACACGCCGACGACCACCGTCATGATCCGTGAGAACCGCACCTGTTCAAGTTCGGTGGCGTTGGGCCGGAAGTACTCGATGTAGACGTCTTTCGTGGCGACGGTAGCGAGGCTGTTGAGGCCCGAGTCGAGGGTGGACATGACGGCGGCGAGCATGGCGGAGATCATGAGGCCGGGGATGGGCGTGGGCAGGTGGATGGACACGTATCGGAAGAGGGCGGTGTCGCCGGTGATGTCGGCTGCTTCGGCGGGATGCTGGCCGTAGTAACTGAAGATGGTGAGGCCGAGAAACCAGAGCATGGCCGCGAAGGGTAGCCCGATGGCCGCGAAGGTGTAAACGGACTTCTTGGCCTGTTGATATGAGGAGGTGCTGAGCAGGCGCTGGATGGAGATTTGGTCGCTGCTGTTGTAAAACATCATTTCGGCGACGATTGAGATGAGCAGGAGCCAGAAACTGAGCCGCACATAGGGATTGAGCGAGAAGAAGCCGGGCTCCCTGATGCCATCGAAGCCCCGGCCGTGGGCGAAGGAGTACTCGATGACGCCCGCGAATCCGCCCTTGACGGCGCCGGCGCATTTTGCCGTGACCACCGCCATGCCCACCACGAGGATGACGAACTGGCTGACGTCCGTCCATACCACCGCCTTCATGCCGCCCATGGTGGTGTACACGATGCCCACGAATCCCACCAGGCACACCGTAGCCCACACCGGCCAGTCGGCCGCGCCCTCGAAGACCTTCGAGGAGGAGTAGAGCACCATGGCGAGGTAGGCGACGCGCGTCCACCAGAAGATCAGGCTTCCCACGAGGCGCACGCGGCGGTCGAAGCGTTCTTCGAGATAGGAGAAGGGCGTGAACACCTTGGCGCGGAAATAGAATCGGACGAACAGGTAGAAGGTGCCGATGGCGGCGATGGGGGCCGTGATGGTGTGAATCGACTTCGTGATCCCGTATTTGAACGCTTCGCCCGGGATGGACACGAGCGAAATCGTGCTCATGAGAGACACCATGTACGAGATGCCGATGATGAACCAGGGCATCCGGCGCCCGCCGAGGAGGTATTCGTCGGTGTCCTTCTCCTTTCGCGAGAACAGGACGCCTACCCCGAGCACGAGGGCGAAGTACAGCGCCATGATGGCCCAGTCGAAGACGTGGAGGCTCGGTGTGCTTGATACAGATCCTTCCATGGGCTCCCCCTACGGATACGGAACGGGCACGCAACACACGCTACGTGGGCGCATGGCTGTGCCCGAGTTTCCCTACATGGCCGTCGTGGCCGTCGAACCGGCGTTGTAGCTACGCGGGTTCCGCGAGCGCCGTGGCCGGGGCGCAGTGGGGGCCGCAGTTGCACATGTAGCGCGCCGTGTTCTGCCCGTGGCGGGCGAAGATGTCGGCGTAGCGATCCCACACGCGCTTCTGCTCGCGGCAGAACGCCATCGGCGTGTCCGGACTCAGGCGTTCGAGTTCCGCGAAGATGTGATCGTACATCTTGATCCGATACGAATCCGGGATCTGGCAGCCGAAATCGACGGGCTTGCCCGCGGCCTCCTTCATCACCGCCACGAACTCGTCGTCGAGCTTCGACAAATCGAAGCTCTTGGCGAGTTGATCGTATTCGAGGAATCGGAGCGTTTCGATCGTCATGATATCCGGCGACACGTTATCGAACAGCAACTCGAGCATGGCGCGTGTCTCCTCGCGCCACCCCTTCACGGGCACCATGGGCGACAACCGCACCCGCACCGGATAACCCGCCTCCTGGCATTTCCGCATCCCCTCGACGCGCTCCTCGGTCGAGTCGGACAGGTATTCGAAGTCGGCGGCCTGGCTCGACGGACTCAGGCTCCAGCAGCACACCGTGTGGCCGCGGTGGTCGTAGTCGAGCAGGAAGTCCACGTAGCCGCTCTTGCCGACGTAGTACTCGAGCGCTTTGCCGGGTTTCTGCGCGAAATACTCGATCAGCAGCTTGGCCATGCCGTATTCGGGCTCGAAACACACCGCGTCCGTGTAGTTATCGTATTGAAACAGCTTCTGGGCGGGGCACCAGCTCAGCCATCCGTCCAGCCGGCCCACAAACTCTTCGAGGTTCATCATGATGTTCATGTAATGGCCGAGATTGCAGTAGGCGCAGCGGAAGTGGCAACCGACGATCGAGTGGATGGCCCAGGCCGGCTGGCATACCGCGCCCGTCTCGCGGCGATAGGCCGCGCCGCCCGACTTGCGCCAGTCGAACCCGCCGTAGCCGCCCAGCTTGCTGCCGGCCAGTTCCGGATACGCCTCGATCCGGCGCGTCTTCTCCTCCTCGCTGTCATCCAGGCGGTAGCGGTTGAAGATCACCACCGGCTCGATGTCCGCATGCATGCCGTGGTGGCCGCGTGCACTGAGTTCCTCGCGGATCACGCGGGCGAGTTCCGCGTCATCCACCGTAACGGGCTTCGGGCCCTCGATACCCGTCAACAGCCGCTCGGCCCGTGCCTTGGTAACCGGATCGTCCTCGATCCCCTCCACCATCAACACCTTCGACGCGACAAACGGTTTCATCGGACTCGCTCCTCGTGGCGGCCTGTAGGCCGGCGGCCCACGGGCCCGCCCCGTTGTCCCGAACCATAGCATTCCCGCCCCGGGCCGTCAACGTAGGCCATCGGATCGCCCGGCAGCGCGTCGCCCTCGGCGGGCCGTGCTATACTGCCGGGGAGTCGGAGACATGGGCGCTGGCGGAGTGGGTGAGACATGCCGGACAGGGAATACACGATCCAGATCCCGCTGTTCTCGAAGCGCGGCATCGCGATTCTCGCCGTCGTCATCGCGCTCGCGGCCTGGAACATCTACGTCGTCCAGAAGGAGGCCCCCGAGGCGGTTATCGAGCCCCTCCGGCACGCGCTCGCCGCCGAATACGGCCGCGCCGCCCTCCCCGGCATCCAGGCCAGCCTCGCCGAGAACGATCAGGCCGGCGTCACCGAACAAGTCGACGAACTCCTCGCCAACATGGACGGGATCGAGGTGAGCGACGTGTCCGCCCGGGGCACCGGCGACGAGATCTGCATCCGGGCCACCATCCGCGTCAACGGCGGGCCCCCGCCCGACGGGCGCACCGTCCGCTACTTCCTCTTCAGCCGATCCACCCTCGTCGGATGGATGTATCAACGGGATGCCAGCGCCTTCGAGTACTACCTGACGTTCTTCTGAGGGGCGGGGTGCGGGCGCGTTCGGGATGGCTCGAATGTACGTGAAGGCTGAGGAGGATCCTTCGCCGTGGCAGCAGGATCAGGTAAGACAGTTCGTCCAGGAACTGGACTGAATGAGCGTCGGAACAGCAGCCAGACGGGCAGTCGTGTTGACGTGGCCCGTCAACGCAGGTTCGTCCGATCCGCTCGGAGGCGGGGCGTCTTTGGAGGGCTTGACATGAGAGACTTCGTGTGCGCGTGCATTGTGATGGCGGTGGCGTGGGCCGCCGGCGCCTCCGCCCTGGGCCTCCCCGAAGCGGACGCAGCCGCTCCTGACGATACCGACGGGCAGGTGGCCGCCGGGCAGGACGCGAGGGCGGCATTGCTTGAGAAGGTGCGGAGGCTGAAGGCCGAGCACGGTGAAGTGGTGAAGCCCATGCTGGCGGAGCGTTACCGGCAGGTGGACTGTCCGAATCGTGGGGTAGTGTCCCGCATGCTGGGCCCGGAAGGGCAGGTGGTGCCTCTGGAGGCCTCGGCGCGGGAATGGCTGCTGGCCACCGGGGAGGAACTGCTCCGGAAGGGGGAGCCCGACTGGGAACTGCTGGGCGCCGTTCAGTCCTGTTTCTGCTTCGAGCCGCCGACGGGGCATGTGGTGCGGTTGATGCAACACGTCTTGTCCAAACCCGTCGCGACAACGAATGTCACCGCCATCGGTAGCCAACACCTGGAGAGCATAGACGTAGCGATGTTCGTTTTGTCCCGGCAAGGCACGGACGAAGCACTTGCGACGCTCAAGGCCTTGGCGTTGCTGCCCATGCAAGACTCCGCCGGCGTGCTTCCGGGAGAGAACGGCGCACCTCTTTCGCCGGTGTTGAAGGATATGTTCTCATCTACGGCCTGCCGCCTTGTCGTCCACGAAGCGCCGAAGAATCGCGTACTCCCGTTCATGAAGGAAGTGGCCTCCCATTTCGAGGCCGCCGCCGCTGCCGGCCGCTCAGTCGAGAGTAGGGAGGTG
>JAFGTL010000179.1 GCA_016934125.1 Candidatus Hydrogenedentota bacterium | reverse complement strand
CCCCCCGGTCGCCGGGTAGCGGATTGTGGCGCGCTCGAAGTGCCGAACGTTGCACGAGTTTCGCTCGGCCACGCACTCACCGCGCTGGTGACTTTCGCGCAGGCACGCGGAGTGCGGCCGAGCTTGGCTTGCGCGCCACGTTGCGAGATCTTAACCGGCGATTCGGGCCCCCCAACACACCCTCGTAGAACGCGGTTGCGACGTGCCGCCCACATGGTTATGGCCTCCCGTAACCGTCCACGAGGGCCGTCCATTCCCGCACCACCTCGGGGTGGCTCGACGCCAGATCTCGCGGTGCAGACGAGGCGCGCCGCGCATCGTACAGCTTCACAACCGGCTCGCGCCCAGCCGGTTCCGTACGGAACGCCCGCCGGTTCGATGTCCATACCATCTGCCAGTCCTTGTCCCGGACGACAAACGTCAGCGGATCGCCCCCCATGGACACCACGGCCGGCCGCGTCGGCCCAACCCGGAGATTCAGCCCGTCCACCGCGTTCGGGAAATCGGCCCCTGTCAGCGCGGCGATCGTCGGCGCGATATCCTGGACGCTCACCGGATCGAGGTGGCGGGCCTTACCGAGATCCGGGGCATACAGCAGGATGGGCACCCGCGCACACTCGTCGTTCAGTTCGATGGACGGGTTGCGGCCGGTGAAATCGTATCCATACGGCGCCGTCACGATGATGCAGGTGTTCTTGCGCGTCTCGCCATCGCGGAGGTGCTTGATGAAGGCGCCCACGTGCTCGTCGACGTAGGCGAGCGCCATGTCGTACACATCCCCGGCCGATCCCCGCTGCCCCTCTTCGATGAACTTGGCCGGATACCGCTCCAGGGGCTCGATCTCGGCCAGTTCCTGTAACCGCAGGAACGCGAAGAACTTAACGCCGGCGTGCGCGTCGATCCACGCCCGTGCGGCCTGGAGCGTGGCCGCCGAACCCGCCACCGGCGGCGCGGCCGGTTCCGCGGGCTCGTCCGCCTCCTCCGCCTCGTCCGAAGGCGGCTCGGGCGGCGGGGGCGCTTCGAGCCAGGCCGTGTTGAACAGCTCGAAGCCGCGCTCGAACCCCTCGCCGAATTCGAGATCGTCGTTCGCGTCGCCTTCCGTAAACGCGGCCGTCGTGTAGCCGTGCCCGGCCAGCACCGCCGCCACCGTGGCGTACTCGTCGGGCAGCGGGCCGTTGTGGCCGCCCAAGAATCCGTGTTTCAACGGGTTGAGTCCCGTCAGCAGCGACATGCACCCCGCCTCGGCATCGACGGCCGGCGTGTAGGCCTTCACGAAGATGCGCCCGCTGAATCCGAGTCGATCCATGGACGGTGTCGTGTCCCGTTCATAGCCGAGGCACGACAGCCGGTTCGCGCCGAGCCCGTCCACGGCGATCACGACGACGTTAGGCCCTTCATTCGTCGTGCGCGTCGCGTGGGCATAGGGGCCGGCCAGGAGCATGCGCCGCTCCGACACGATCACGGGCCGGAATCCGGTTGCCGCGCGCCAGGAGGGCTCTTTCTTCATGTGCCAGGTGACCTCGCACGAGGCCAACCCGTCCGGAATGCGATCGGGCGGGATCCGGAACGTAGTCCAGCCCGATTTGTTGATCGCTACGAACTCGCTGATTCGCATCGTCTCCGCGCCGGACAACGACACGGACACGTGGATCCGCGACGGCGCCGTGCCCACGGTGTCGGGCGGACTCGCCCACCGAAACGTCAGCGACTGCTCGTCGAGCGGGGACAGGGCACAGGCGAACAGGGCGCCCTCGGGAACGGGCCGGGCCTGTGCGTAATACCCGTCGACGCGGAAGGGGCTCGTGGCCTCAGGCGCGCGGGGCCGGGCGGTTTCGAGTTGGCCGAGCCACGTGATGAAGCAGAAGTAGGAGCCCACGCCGAGCAGAATCGCCGCGGCAAAACCGACGAGCGTCGCGAACCGGCCGCCGGGCTCGGCGCGCAGCGCCGCATAGAACGACACGAGTTTCAGGGCCAGATGCACCGTGGCGAATGCCGCGAAGTAGACGGCCGGCTCGAACTTGAGGAAGGCCGGATGCGGCCACGCCACGGACACATGGAGCAGGTAGGGCGTCAACACGAGCACGGCCGCGTGCGACAGGCTCTCTGCGAACAGATAACCCCGCCCCCGGCTCGGCCAGAACACCTGAACCACCGTGAGGTAGGCCACCTCGATGCACGCGTACGCGCAGGCCGCCCCAAGCGCCACCAATACGCCGTTGTTGAAGCCCGGCACATAGCCCTGATCGAACAGCACAAGGCGTGCGAACACCCCCACCACGCCCGCCGAGGCGCCCAGGGCGAAGAAATACAAGGCCAACACGGCGTTCCCCTTCGATGCAGGGCCGAACCCGCGGCGCCCGCGCGCCGCCACCGGCCGGATTGTGCCGGCCGCGGCCCTTTGGTATCATCAGTGCACATACTAGCAGGTAGCCTTGATAGGAGGCCAGTTCCCCGTGCTCAGTTCGATTCTCAAGAGCCTGTTCGGCACCAGCAGCGACCGACAGGTGAAGCGCCTCATCCCGTTGCTCCAGGAAGTCCGCGCCCACGAAGCCGCGAGCGTGGGCCTGTCCGACGCCCAACTCCGGGCGCGAACCGGCCAGTTCAAGGAGCGCCTCAGCCAGGGCGAGGATCTCGAAAGCCTTCTGCCCGAAGCATTTGCCGTCGCCTGCGAGGCGGCCAAGCGCGTCAATGGCATGCGCCACTTCGACGTCCAGATCATCGGCGGCATCGTGCTGCACCAAGGCAACATCGCCGAAATGGTTACCGGTGAAGGCAAGACGCTTGTCGCCACCCTGCCCATCTACCTGAACGGCTTGACGGGCAAGGGCGTGCATCTGGTGACGGTGAGCGACTACCACGCCCGCCGCGACCGGGAATGGATGGGGCCCATCTACGAGTTCCTGGGCCTCACCGTCGGCCTCATCCAGCACGACATGGGCACCGCCGAACGCCAGGTCGGCTACCGCGCCGATGTCACCTACGGCACCAACAACGAGTTCGGCTTCGACTACCTCCGCGATAACATGGCGCGCCGGCCCGAGTTGCGCGTCCAGCGCCAACTCAACTACGCCATCGTCGACGAGATCGACTCGATCCTCATCGACGAGGCGCGCACGCCCCTGATCATATCCGGGCGGCCCGAGAAGAGCACCGATCTCTACTACCGCGTGGACGAGGCGGTGCGCCGGCTCCGGAAGGAAACCCACTACGAAGTCGAGGAAAAGGGCCACCACGTCATGCTCACCGAGGACGGGATGGCCATGGCCGAGAACCTGCTCGGCGTCGAGGATCTCTACGTCCAGGACTCGCTCGGCATCGTGCACATGCTCGAACAGAGCATTCGGGCGCACAACTTCTACAAACGCGACGATGAGTACGTGGTTCGGGACGGCGAAGTCCTGATCGTCGACGAGTTTACCGGCCGGATGATGGAAGGGCGGCGGTTCTCGGACGGGCTCCACCAGGCCCTCGAAGCCAAGGAGCAGGTGGCCGTCCAGTTCGAATCCCAAACCGTCGCCAGCATCACCTACCAGAACTACTTCAAGCTCTATAACAAACTCGCCGGCATGACGGGGACGGCCGCGACAGAGGCCAACGAATTCGCCCAGATCTACGATCTCGATGTGGTTCAGGTGCCTACCAACCTGCCCCTCATCCGCGACGATGAGACGGATCTCGTGTTCGCCACCGAGGAGGGCAAGTTCCGCCACGTCGTCAGCGAGATCTGCGACATCCACGAGCAGGGCCGGCCCGTGCTCGTCGGCACGGTGTCCATCGAGAAGTCCGAGCGCGTCGCCACCATGTTGTCCGAGCGGGGCGTCAGCGAGTTCGAGGTGTTGAACGCCAAGCACCACGGCCGCGAGGCCGCCATCGTGGCCAACGCCGGCCGGCGCGGCGCCATCACCATCGCCACCAACATGGCCGGCCGCGGCACGGACATCAAACTCCGCGAAGGCGTGCGCGAACTCGGCGGCCTTGCCATCATCGGCACCGAGCGCCACGACTCGCGCCGCATCGACAACCAGTTGCGCGGCCGTTGCGGCCGCCAGGGCGATCCCGGCACCACCCGCTTCTTCCTCAGCCTCGAAGACGAGGTGGCCCGCCTGTTCGGCGGCGACAAAGTCAAGCGCCTCCTCGAATGGACGGGCAGCCAGCAGGAGATGGACGATCAGCCCCTCGGCCAGCGCATGGTGTCCCGTTCCATCGAACGCGCCCAGCGCCAAGTCGAGGAATACAACTTCGAGATCCGGAAGCATCTCAAAGAGTACGACGACGTCATGAACAAGCAGCGGCAGATCATCTATCAGATCCGCCGCGACGTGCTCGAGGATCGCGACGTGCTCGAACAGATGCGCACCATGTTCGAGAACCTTGTCGCGGACATGGTGGACGAGTACGCGCCCGAGGATCAGTTGCCCGAGAACTGGGATCTCGAGGGCCTCGCCACCCGGTTCAAGTACGTGTTCGGCTTCGAAGCGAAGACTGTGGGCGCGGAAGACGAGGAGCCGCAGCCGCTCCTGGAGGATCTCGTGGCCCAGGTGCAGGACGAGTACGCCCGGCGCGAAGGGTGCATCGCGGAGGAGTATCGGGCCAGTTTCCGCGAAGAGATCGGCGGCGACGACTCGCACATCGCTTTCCCCAAGCTCGCCCGGAAATACGTCCACGATCTCGAAAAGATGGCCCTGCTCAGCGCCGTCGACGACAAGTGGATCGATCACCTCTATTCGATGGACTACCTGCGCGAGTCGGTGCGGCTCCGTGCCTACGGCCAGAAAGACCCCCTCGTCGAATACAAGACGGAAGCCTTCGAGATGTTTGGCGCGATGATGGCCAGCATCGAGGAGAACGTGAGCCAGACGCTCTTCCGCCTCACCGATCCGGAGGTGCGCAAGGCGCGCCAGCTCCAGGCGCGCCGCGGCACCCTTACCATGAAAGACGATCCCTTCGCGGCCATCTCGCAGTATCACCTGGTGGGGGCTGACAAGCAGCAGGACAGCAGCTTCGCCTCGTACGACACGAGCCGGTTCGCGTTGGCAGGACAGGATGCGGCCGCAGCCCGGGACGACGACGGCCGGGCGGGCGCCCGACGCCCCCGGCGCCAGCCCGTTCGCCATGCCGGGCCCCAGGTGGGCCCGAACGATCCGTGCCCCTGCGGCAGCGGAAAGAAATACAAGAAGTGCTGCGGCGGTTTGGCCCGAAACTGATCCCGGTTGCCATCGTCCTCTTCTGGCTGATCATGATGGCCCTCCTGATCCGCCACGAGTTTCTCGTCCCCTACCTGAACCCCGGCACTTTCGGCGGCGCGGCCTACTCGGACGTTCCCACGGAAACCTGGATGGGCGTCTACCTCCCCGGCGATCAACCCGTCGGCTACGTCCAGGTGGCCACCCGGCCCGAGCCCCACGGCGACGAACCCGGCACCCGCCTCCACCTCAATGCCAACATCCGCATGCAGTTGTTCGGCGAAGAAACCCGCGTCGCCATGGACGGCTCGGCCTGGACGTCCGCGGATCGCGGCATGTCCGAGTTCAATTTCGGCATGCGTTCGGGCGGCCACGCCCTCCGCGTCACCGGCGCCGTCGAGGCGGGCATGCTCAAAGCCCTCGTCCACACCGGCGGCGAGACGATCCCCATCGAGTGGCCCGTCAAGGATGAGTTGATCCTCTGGAGCGGGTGGGGCATGACGGAACTCAACATGCCCGCACTCAAACCCGGCAAGGAGTACTTCGTCGAGAGTTTCGATCCGACTACCTTGTCGCTGGGCCGGGCGCGGCTCGAATGCGTCGGCCAGGAGCGGATCGAACTGAACGGCGGACAGGTGGACACGAAGGTGGTGTCCATCGAAGTCGCCGGCGTCGTGTCCAAGGCCTGGGTGGCGGACTCGGGCGAAGTCGTGCGTGCCGAAACCCCCTTCGGATTCACGCTGCAACGGGCCGCGCCTGAAGTCGCCCTCCGGAACCTGTCCGGCGAAGCCTCCGGCGCACTCCTGCAACTCGCCGCGGTGCCCGTGTCCGGCCCGACGCCGTTCCGGGGCGCGCGCCGGATGGTGGTGCGGCTGGGCCGCCGCGCGGGCGATGCGGCCCCCGACAGCCCGCAACCGCCCAGCGACGACGTTCAACACAGCGACGGCGACGGCCAGTACACGATCATCGTGCCTGCAGAGCCGGCCGGCGCCGAGGCACAGGCCCTGGACGCGGAGGCGGCCCGCGAACACCTCGCAAGCGGCCCGCTCGTCCAGGCCGATCACCCCCGGATCCAGGCGCTGGCCGCCCGGATCGCCCCGGAGGGCGCGGATCCGTGGGCCCGGGCCTGCGCGATCTACAACTGGGTGTACACGTCCATCGACAAGGTGCCGGTGCTGAGCCTGCCGTCGGCGCTGGACGTGCTCGATACGCGGGAGGGCGACTGCAACGAGCACACCGTTCTGTTCACCGCCCTGGCCCGCGCGGCCGGGATCCCGGCGCGGATCGCCATCGGCGTTGTGTGGAGCGAAGACTTGAAGAGCTTCTACTACCACGCGTGGCCCGAGGTATACGTCGGCCAGTGGGTGTGGATGGAGCCTACGCTCGGCCAACCCGTGGCCGACGCCACCCACATCAAGCTCCTCGCCGGCGACATCCAGCGGTGGACGGAATTGTTGCCCTATCTGGGCCAACTGACTGTGGAGGTCATCGAGATCGAATGATCGTCACCCGGAATCTCACCAAACGATTCGGCCGGAAAACCGCCGTCGATGCGCTCGATCTCGAAGTGCAGCCGGGCGAGTTCTTCTGCTTTCTCGGGCCGAACGGCGCCGGCAAGACCACCACCATCAAGATGCTCACCGGCCTGCTCCGGCCCGACGCCGGGACGGCCGTTCTCGGCGGACTCGATATTCAGCGGGAGCCCGTCAAGTGCAAGGCCTTGCTCGGCTACATCCCGGACACGCCGTTTCTCTATGAGAAACTCACTGGGCGCGAGTTCATGCGGTTCGTGGCGGGCCTCTACGGCATGCCCGAGTCCTGCCTCGACGGCAAGGGCGAGGAACTCCTCGAGATCTTCCAGATCCGGGAGGTGGGCGATGAACTGATCGAGAACTACAGCCACGGCATGCGGCAGAAACTCTCCTTCGCCTCCTGCTTTCTCCACGATCCCAGCATCGTCGTCGTCGACGAGCCCTGGGGGGGCCTCGATCCCAAGAACATCCGGTTCGTGAAGGACTATCTCACCGACAAGACGCGTCAGGGCGTCACCGTGTTCATGTCCACCCACTCCCTCGCCATCATCGAAGACGCCGCCCACCGGATCGGCATCATCCACAACGGCAGCCTCCTCCACACCGGCACCGTCAGCGAGATCAAGGCCCTCGCGCAGAACCCGGGCTCCCTCGAAGACGTGTTCCTCCAACTGACGGGCGGAGAAACCGAATGAGCCCGGTTGCCGCACTCGTGGGCTCGAAACTGCGCATCGCGCGCAACCAGATCGCCTCGGTGCGCAACGAGTCCAAGCTCAAGGTGGGGGTGGTGTCCATCGCGGCCACGCTCCTGTGGGCCGGCGCCTACTACGCTTTCTACGAAGGCTTCCTGTGGCTCCGCGCATTCGGCATCGATCCCTCCGGCGCCGCCCTCAGCCTCGGCGACATCATCATGGCCCGGCTCCTGTCCGTGTTCTCCCTGGCCCTGTTCCTCATGCTCATCTTCTCGAACGTGCTCATCGCCTATTCCACCTTGTATCGATCCCGCGAAGTCGGCTTCCTGCTCCAGGCGCCCGTCTCGATTCGCGCCCTGTTCCTCGCCCGGTTCGTCGAGTGCATCGCCTTCAGTTCATGGGCCACCGCCTTCCTGGGCTCGCCCCTCATCCTCGCCTACGGCATCACCACCGACGCCCCCTGGCCCTTCTACCTGGCCGCGGCCGCCTTCTATGTGCCCTACGTCACCGTGCCGGCCGCCTTCGGCGCGATCATCCTCCTCCTCCTCGTCCGCGTCCTCCCCCGGCTGCCTCGGGGCACCCTCATCGCCGCCGCGGCCCTCGCGGTAGGGGGCCTGTTCCTCTACCTCCGTGCACGGCTCAGTGCCGTCGAACTGTCCGAAGACACCTTCCTGCCCACCGTACTCGATGCCATGCACCGCACCCAGTCGCCCCTCCTCCCGAGCTACTGGGCCTCCCGCGGCGTACTCGACGCGGCCGAGGCGCATTACGCGTCCTGCCTGTTCCACTTCGCCGTGCTGACGGCCAATGCCCTCATGTTCACCTGGGTGGCCGCGGAGACGGCCCAGCGCCTCTTCTATCGCGGCTGGACGGGCCTGATCGGCAACCCCCGCCGGCGCAAGCGGCCGCCGGGCCAACGCCTGCTCGGGCGGCTCGAGGGCGCACTCGGCGCGCTCAAAGAGCCCCAACGCGCCCTCGTCATCAAAGACATCCGCTTGTTTTGGCGCGATCCGGCCCAGTGGTCGCAGTTCGTCGTGTTCTTCGGCATCATGGCCATCTACGTGGCCAACCTCCGCAACCGCTGGCCCCAAGCCCAGCAGGAGGTGTATCGGAGCTGGATCGTGTGCCTCAACATCGGGGCGTGCACCCTCATCCTCGCCACGCTTACGAGCCGCT
>JAFGTL010000178.1 GCA_016934125.1 Candidatus Hydrogenedentota bacterium | reverse complement strand
GGCACAAGTCTGGGGGATAGTGCATCTTGTCGTTGTTGCCGGGCCGGGGGTGGAGATTGCGGGAGATGGGGTTATCGGGGCCCAGCCGGCGTTCGAGCAACAGACGCGTGCGCGGCTCCATGGACACGCCCCCGAGTGTCAGCGCGGTAAGGGGCACGCGGTCGAGCAGGCGGCGCACGAAGTCGAGGTAGCCTCCCTCCCAGTCCCCGTAGGGGATGATGGGCATGATGCTGGCCTGAACGGGGTAGCCGGCCCGGTGGCATCGCCCCATCGCCTCGATGCGTTCGTCGACGGGGGGCGCACTGGGCTCGTATAGGCGGCCGATGGCGGGCGGGTTGAGCGTCCACGCGAGCGTTGTGTGGCCGCCATGGGGCAGATCGAGCAGGCGCTCGACAGCCACCGACTTGGTCAGCACCCGGAACCGGGCATAGCGGTGCCGGGCGAAGAAGGGAACCAACACGGTTGAATACGCGGTGAGCGGATCGAGGGCAAGGCCGTCCTGGAGGTCGCCGGCGCAGAACTCGATGGGGCGGCCCGCTGCTGTGGCGAGCCGATCGGCCTCGGCCAGGATCTCGGGCAGGTTCACGTAGATCCTCACCGCAGGGGAGAACCACACGCCGTCCCGGCCGGACAGGTAGCAGAAGGGGCAGTCGTAGAAGCAGAAGCTGTAGAGCGACAGACGCCGCCGGTTCGTGTAGTAGCCACCCTGCCCGTCGCCGCCCCAGAGGGCATGCCTCGGGGCGATGACGCCGAACACGAGTGTCCGTTTGCCTCGTGCCACGCGGCGGACGGGATCGGGCTCGCCGAATTCCACGCGGTTGTGGGGCAGGTCGAGCCGTTCCTCTACCGGGACATGGGGATAGGCCGCGCAGATCCGCCGGACAAACGCCTCCCGCCCGGGGGTGGCAAGACTCCCCTTGCAGAGGATGATGCGCGCTACCCGGAACCTGCGGGGGACAACGGAGCGATACGACTGGGGAAACCCCCAGTGCCGGTTTTCGGGCCTGCAAATGAGGTCAAGTTGCTGCACTGTCGTATCCCCCTTCGGGGCAATCGGGGAACAGCCGGTAGCCTTGCCCGTGAGAGAAGCGCACCACCAGACTGCCGCCGTTGACGTCGCCGTACTCGAATCGGCACCGGTAGCGCCGTTGCACGTATTCGTGGATCCGCCGGAAGAAGGCGCGCCCATAGCCTTGCCGGTACGACAGGACGCGTCCGCCGTGGGTGCGGCACCAATCGCCGTTCTGCCCGTCGGCCGCTCCGCGCCAGGATGAGGTCTGCTCGTTGAAGAACCGGCGGCTCAACCGCTTCAGATACATCCCGCCCAGGTAGATCCGGCGGACGGCCACGCGATCGAGCAGCGTGCGGATGAGGTCGAAGTACAGATCCTCCCAGTTGTCTTCGAGGATCAAGGGCGCCAGGTTGGCGCCGACCGGGTAGCCGGCCTGGGCGCACCGGGCCATGGCGGCCAGCCGCTCCTCGGTGGGTGGGGCGGTGGGCTCGTAGCGCCTCGCGATGGGCTCCGGCGTGAGCGTCCACGCGATGGCCGTGTGTCCGCCGTGTTCGGCATTCAGCAGGGCGCGGACATCGGCCGCCTTGGTCTGGATAATCTGCCGGGCGTACGGGTGGCGGGCGAAGAAGGCCCCCAGCGCGGGCGAGTAGTGCGTGAGGGGGTCGAGGGCAAGGCCGTCCTGCATCTTCCCCAGGTAGAATCCGATGGGCCGGGCGGCCTGCATGGATTGGCGCGCGATGTCGGCGGCGATCTCGGGGAGATTGACGTATACCCGCACGGCGGGCGAGAACGCGGCGAGCGGGGTCGCGTTGAGATAGCAGTAGGCGCAGGAATAGGCACAGTATCCGTACACGGAGAAGAACCGCTCGTGGGGGTACATGCCGCCCTGGTGCCGGTTCTCGTATACGGCGCTTTTCAGGGCGATTTCTCCGAATACCAACGTGCGTTTGCCCTGCATGATGCGGCGCACCGAGTCGGGTTCGCCGAGTTCCACGCGGTTGTGGGGCAGATCGAGCCGTTCCTCCACCGGGACATGGGGATAGGCCGCGCAGATCCGCCGGACAAATGCCTCCCGCTCGGCGGTGGCGAGGCTGCCGCGGGCCAGGACAATGCGCTGCACCTGGAAACCGCGGGCGGCCTCGGGGGTGTATGCCGCCGGCAACGCAGCGGGGACATCTGCGCCCTGGATGAGCTGAAGTTGCCTGGCATGGCACACCGCCACTCTCCTCATGCATCGTCCAATGCCTGCCCACGGGCTATGATACGCTAACACCTGAAGATTTGTCCAGCTTTTTGACGAACGCGCCTACATCAGGTGACACGGGCCGACTTCGAGGTCCGGCCGGATGCGCGTCGCCGCTTCCACAAGGTCGCCATAGTGCCTTTCGCACCATGAAAGGAAGTAGAGATCGCCGTCGGAGTTCCCGCGGCAGCGTCCCCTGAACGCGTCATACAGATCCGCCGTCCGCCGCTTTGCGAGGTACTTGACGCGGCCGTTTGTGTACACGCCCCCGATGCCCAGGCGGTTGATCGGCACCTCTGAGACAAGACGCTCAACGAAGCTGACGTACGATTTCCGCCATTCGGGACGCGGAAACACGGGCTGGACTCTGGCCCGCACGCGGTATCCGGCCTCGGCACATCGCTTCATGGCGTCGATGCGAGACTCGACAGAGGGCACGTTGGTCTCCAACGACGCGGCGATTTCCGGCGGGATGAGGCTCCAGCAGAGTGTGGTATGCCGCTTGTGGGCCAACCCGAGCAGATTGTCGACTTGGGCGGCCTTCGTCAACATGATTTGGCGTGCCAGACGGTGCCGGGCGAAGAACGGGACAAGCACGGTGGAGTAGCCGATCAGGGGATCCAGTGCCAGGGCATCCTGGAGACGGCCGAGATAGAAGCTGGTTGGCTTGCCTTCTCGATTGGCGACCGAGGCCACTTGCGCGAGGATCTCGGGTAGGTTGACGTGGACTCGGATGGCGGGCGAGAACCAGACACTGCGCGCGCCTGCCAAGTAGCAGTAGCGACAGCCATAGAAGCAGTTGGCGTGGGTCGAGAAACACCAGTAGTCCTCGGGGATGCTGGGTTCTCCCCGGGTGGAATGCACGGCCTTTGTGAGTTCGTCGAAAACGAGCGTCCTCTTGCCCCGTTCGAGACGGCCCATCACGTCCTGCCCTTCGATGTGGACTCGAGACCCGGGCGTATCGAGCTGCTCCTCGACGGCGGCGTGCGGCAAGACGTCGCAGATACGCCGTACGAAGGCCTCCCGCTCAGGGGTATCGAGACTCCCTTTGCATAGGACGATGCGCTCGACGTGGAAGTGCTCGGCCGGCCTCGGCTCGTATTCCGTGGGCAGGGCGGCGGTCACTTCACAGGTTGTGTTCGTGGTGTTCGTCTTCGCCATTTCTTCATCCCCCAGGAGAGTGGGCGAGTTCTCCTCATACTCGTCTGGCCCGTTTCCCTGTAACTGACTCCCAACGTTTCACGATCTGATCGCAGTAGTCGGGACGCTTCTCGACGAGGAACGCCCGGCGTCCGGTTCGTTCTGCTGCAATGAGGGTGGTTCCGGAGCCGCCGAAGGGGTCGAGAACGGTACCGGAAACACCCGCGTATGCCTGGATGGTCCTGAGTGGGATTTCGACCGGGCACACCGCGGGATGGCCGTGCTTGCGGGCCTGGTGGGCCACCACGGGGATCTGCCACACGTCGGTGTGGTGGTTCCACATGTAGGCCGCTTCCTCTGAGGTCATTCGCGGCATCGGGCCCGGCTTCTGGTAGACGTGAAGCGCTTCCCACTGATGGGCCGGGTAGTAACAGCGTGAACCTCTGATGTGACCGTGGCGGAAGAGGGTGTAGTTGGGTGCGTTCTTCACCCAGGCAATCATGTCGACGAACTGGAATCCGTGCTCTTCGAGCAACGCAGCGTGATGGATCACGTGGGCGTGGTTCGTCGAGGATCCGTTCCCTGCGTTCCACACGAGGATGCCGCCGTCCTCCAGCACGTCATAGCAGCGGGCAACAACGGCATCGATGTGACGCAGGTACGTGGCGTAGTCGTCCCAATGGGAGTACGCGCGCTGGTTGAAGTACGGCGGGCCGGCGAACACGTGGCCGACCTTGGTGTGGCCGAGCAATCGCGTGAACGTAGCCTTGTGCCTCGAGTCGCCGCACAGCAGCCGGTGCGGGCCGAGGCCCCACCGAGTGCCCGGGGTGGTCCGTGTGCGCTTGGGTGGTTCGGGGAGGGAGTCGTCACGCATCCGTTCCACCTTCAGCAATCGCCGAAGCTCGCGGCTTGGGAATCCCAGTGCGGCGAGGTCCGCGTCTTCGGAGTGGAGTTCGTCCAGGATCTCGCGTAGTTTCGGCGTATCCCAATCCGAGAGCTCGCCCGTCCGGTTGTCGGCGATGGCGAAGCGCCGACACTCCCGCCCGCTCAGCGGCAGGACGATCGCCGGCACGGACGCCATTCCCAGGCGCTTCGCGGCTTCCACGCGCGTGTGTCCGGCGACAATCCGCAGTTGGGTGTCGCAAAGCACCGGGACGTTGAAGCCAAACGCCTTTATGCTCTTCGCCACCGCCGGGATGGCCTTGCCGTTCCGACGGGGATTGTCTATCCACGGCCTGAGCCGATTCACAGCGATCTCTCTGATTCGCAGCATACGAGAATGCCCTCCTCAAGAGCCCATGTGCCCCTGCATGCCCGTCCCCGCAAGACCTGTCTCCAGGCCGGGGGAGAATGGGGCCTTCCATAAAACCCCTTCTACTATATAGCGCAGCGGTGTTTACCCCCCCCACGGAGGTAACTCGTTGCGTTGGGTGGAGATGGGAGGCGCAGTCGGGTGATCAAGGGGGTTTTCGGGGCACCAGCGGCGAGATCACAAGGGGCCCGGCGATGCCCCGAAGTGGGCATGACAGGCTTCGAGCCCGGGCTGGACGGGTTATTGCACCCCTTCGGGGGGCCGGGCGGGCAGGGGCACAGCGCGCCGAGACGGAGCGAAAGGGGACCGTGGGGCTGTTGAGAAGTGCCCGAGCGGTGCGGCACCGTTCCGGAATCCCCAGGCGAGGGCTCCGGGCCGCAAGGGGCCACTGTGGTGCGTGTCTCGCCCCTACAGGGCTCGCACCAATGCGACGTCTAAACCCAGGCCGTTGGCCTGGGCTGGTATGTGCGCGCCCTTCGGGCGCGTGGGAAGAACGCTGCGCGTTCTTCAGTGCGCCCCCGTCAGTTGTGGCACCGGCGCCCTCGCTGGTGCACACTCCGGGGCGGTGCTTGACACACGGCTCCCGAATCCCCCTCTCGGCATTGGCCATCGCCTTTGCGGCTCCGGATATGTACATCGGGGACACCTGAGGCGTCTTCCGTGCACCCCGCGCCGCAAGACCTGACCAGACCGGGGAGGATGGGGCCTTGCACAAAACCCCTTCCATTATATAGCGCACGGGCGTTTACCCCCTCGCGCGAGGTAACTCGTTGTTTTGGCGGAAGATGGGGGCGCAGAAAGGTGCCAGAGGACAGGTGTGCAAGACCGCGCTTCAGCGGGGGGCTCCCCGTGGCTTTTGGGGGGCCTGGTCTTCTTTCCCGCCCAATAGGAACTGCCTGGCTGAGTGGAAGAAGAGCACGAGGAACGCGAGGGTGAAACACCAGTGTTTGACGCTGGTGAATCCGCTCAGCAACAGCAGTTCGAGATTCCCGCCGAAGAGGAACATGGTCGAGAAGGCCTCTGCACCCCGGCGTCCTTGTGAGACTTCGGCTCTGTGGAGGGCGCGTTCGCGGCCCGAGAGGAGCAGAAGGCCCGCGATGTTGTAGGGGATTATGAATCCGAGGATTGGGGTAGCGACAATATCCATCAGGATGCCGACGCGCTGCTCGGGCGTGTCGTTATGGGCCCCGATCAACGAGGCGACGTAGATCAGGCTTGCCAAGCAACCGACTATGCCGACGGCCGTGCAAATCCCCCGTTTCATGTTATCTCCTGGACGTCCAGCGTGTGCAGAATGACATGTTAACGGATACGCAGTGCGTTGTCTCTTTGCCCTGTAGCACAAAGAGCAGGCGCGGGCAGAACACCCGTCTGAGGCTCAGATCGGTGTCGGGTGATACGTCGAGTAACGGAAGCCGGGGGAAAGGGCGAGGCGGCGGCCGGGCACGGCGACGGAGCTGCATCCGCAGACGTAGGCGCGGGGATCCTGGCCGAGTTCGTCCTTGAGTTCGTCCCACATCTCGCGTGTTTCGGTGCTGACGTAAAGGAGGACGTCCTTGTTCCAGCGGCGCACCTGGTTGATGAAGAACCGGTAGACGTCTCTGCGGACTTGATGGGGGAATGGGCCGGTTCGGGTGCCGGCCATCTCTTCCCGGGCGGCTTTTGCGGCCTCAACGAACTCGGGATCGAGCAGATCGGGGCCGAAGGCGTTGAGCATGGATTCGTAGGTGTTCCAGATATAGAGGGAGAACCCTATGGACTCGGGTTCGGTTCGGGTGAGGGCCTGCTCGATGATGCATGCGTACTCTTCGCGCCAGTTGCGAACGGGGATGATGGGTTTGAACTTGTAGCGGACGGGGATGCCGAGATCCTGGCAGGTGCGCGCGGCCTCGAGCCGGTCGATGGCGCGGCCGGTGCCGGGCTCGATATCGCGCGCTACGGCCTCGCAGGTGACGCTCCAGACGCCCACGAGGCGATCGCGGTTGGGCATATCGGCGAGCCAGGCCACGTTGGAGCTTGCGGTGTGGAAATGGCCCCAGCGCTCCTCGTATTGCGCGAGGGTGTGGGCGAAGAGCTCGTGGAGCCCGTACTCCGGTTCAAGGCTGATCAAGTCGGCGCCGTCGAGGATCATTCGGAACACCTTGTTCCATGGATTCGCCTCGATCACGGGTTTGACGACTTTGTCCATGTAGTCCTCGAGATTGAGCGCGATAGCGAGGAACTTGCCCTCTCTGCCGGCCCCGCAATAGAGGCAGCCGTGCGAGCAGCCTTGCACGGTGCCGAAGTTGTAGGTGGGCCAGCAGACGCAGTTGTTGCGCTGGTCGAGGTGGTGGGGGTGCTGATCGATGGCGGTGGTCATATGGCCGTAGATGCCGCCCACTATGCTGGGGGATGTGTCGGGCGCACAGCGTTCGATCAGAGGGGTCAGATCGCGCCGGGCGTAGTTCAGGTCCATCGTCGTGAAGACGAGGGGACGCATGAAGGTCCGGATACGGCCTTCCGGGACGGTATCGGGGGGCCACAGTCCGGCCAGTTCCGCGACGATGTCGGGGAGGTTATCATCGGTGATGCGGATCACGGAATCGGGAGGTTCGCCGATGGCGCCGAGCATGCGTTCCATCCTCGCCACGCATCGCTCATCCTCGTAGACTCGATCCAAGGCATAGGTTCGCAGGGGCGTCAGGGGGTACATGGGCGACTTCCTTCTCTGCCTTTCATTGCCAGCGAGAACACGATGGAGCCGCACTCAATGCGGGAATCAGCTGCGCGTTCTGCCCCAGTATCCGGGTTTCCTCGCGAAGACTCAACTTGGGGACGTATGTGACAAGGCGGCGGGGGTCTGCGGCGCTGACGGATCCCCCGAACGTCCCTTCGTGTGCCGCCCCGCGTTTCGCGGGGCTCCGGATGGGCAGGGGGCGGTGCCGCACACCCACGGCTTGCGCCGTGGGCTACTCGGGGAGTGCCGCCCCCTGACGGGGGCTCCGGAGCCCCGCGAGACGTGGTAGTGCCCCGAAGGCGGGGGCACCCCGGGGCCGGGGGCGCCACTCTTCAGATAGCCCTCGGCATGAGCCGTGGAACACAGGATGTCCCTCGAATTCCCCTCACGGCGGCGGCTGCATCTTGTGGCCCGGGCGCGAACTGGGGATACGTGAGGGATCCGGGCGCTCGAAATCGGCGGCGATGTCGGCTACCATGTGGCCGCGCGTTCCCGGGCGGCATGGCGCTGTCCGGCGGCGTTTTAAGAGGAGACAGGCCCAATGATGGATGGTGGACGACTGAACCGGCGGGAGTTCCTCGCCTCAACGGCCGGCGGGGCTGCGGCGTTGGGGCTCGGCAGCATGGCCGGAGCGGATGCAGCGGCGACTGAACGGCAGGACGTGCCGGCTGTGCCGCTGGCCATGTGGGCGTTGACGAGGACGCTCGAGTCGGCGGACGTGTGCCGGCAGTTGGACGCCTTCTCGAGCGTGGGTTGGGGCGTTGTGCTCTACCCCCGTTGGGGGCTGGAACTCGAATACCTCGGCGAGGCGTGGTTCGATCGGATCCGCTTCATCGTGGAGCAGGCGGCCCAACGCGACATGGAGGTTTGGCTCTACGACGAGTTCACGTGGCCCAGCGGGCACGCCAAGGGCCTGGTAACGCAGGGCCGGGAGGATCTCGAAGCGCAGTTGCTCAGTGTCGAACGCGACGGCAGCAGCCGGATCGAGTCCACGCCGGGGAGCGCGAACCTGCTCAAGCGCGAGGCGACGCAGCGGTTCATCGAGGTTACCCATGAGCGGTATGCGGCGGCGGTCGGCGATTTCTTCGGCTCGACAGTGCGGGCGATCTTCACGGACGAGCCGTCGCTCGCCCATCAGCACCGGCCGCGGAGCACGGATGGCGGGGCCTGGCAGTTCACGTGGTCGGACGCGATGGACGCGGCGCTGGGCGGCGACTTCCGGGAGCGGGCCGCGGCTGCGGCCGATCTCGAGCACTGGGACGGGTGGCGCGAATACTGGGCGGCCTACGCGCGGACGTTTCATGACGCCTGGGTGGCGCCGATTGCCAAGTGGTGCACCGAGCACGGGATCCACATGACGGGCCATTTCCTCGGTGAGGGCAGCTTCGGCCAGCAGATCGCGTTCAACGGGAGCCTCCGCCTTCAGCAGGGGACGTTCGGGATTCCGGGGATCGACGAGATCCGCACGCGGACGAGTGTCGAGCAGTGCGAGGCCCTGACGCTGGCGTCGATGGCCGAGTTGCCCGGGCGGGAACGCATGGCTGAGGTATTCGCCCTCGGCCCGCCGAGCATGAGGCTCGATACGATGCGCGCGATGGTGGATCTATGTGGGTGTTGCGGCGTGGATCGGTATGTGTTGGGGATGTGTCCGTTCGATCTGAGTGGGGGCGTGTTCAAGCGCGAGTATCTCGGTATCCACGGGCCGCACCAGCCGTGGTTTCGCGAGTACGCGGGCGCGTTCACGGAATACGTGGTGGAAGCCGCGGGGCGTGCGCGGGCCGCCGAGCCGCTCGGCATCGCCTGGCCCAGCGATGAAGAACTGTGGGCCGTGGCCGGGCCGGAGCCGACGAAGTCTGCCGAACTGAGCGCGCTGTCGAAGAAGGTGGTTGCGCAGGCGCGCGAGGCCATCCGCGGGCGGTTGCGGCCGGCGCCGGCGGCCGGCCCGGTGACAACGGCCGCGGAACATGCGGGCCTGGTATGGCGTTTCGCGCCGAAGGGCCCCAACTCGATGCGGCTGGACGGCGCCGCCCTGACGGTGGCGGAGCGGCCGCGGGTGGCGGAGTTGTCGATCCAGCGGCAGTTGGTGCGCTCGCTACGAATCAACGGGGAAGCGGTGGACGTGGACGCGGCCCCGGCGGACAAGGAATTCGATCTCAGCTATGGGCGCCTCACGATCACGGGCCTGCTCCAGGAGGGCGAGAACCGATTCGAGGCCGAACTGACGGAACCGAAGCCGCTGCCGTTCCTGCCGGCGCTGATCCTGTGGGGCGATTTCGCGGTGGATCAGGAGGGCCGGCTGGTTGCGGTGCCTGAATCGCTGGCGTTGGGCGACTGGCGCGGCGAGGGCTTTCCATCATTCGCCGGCACGGGGTGCTACCGCGCTGAAGTCGAGTTCGCGACGCCGCCCAAGGGGCTTGTGCTGGACACGGGGGGGTATCCGGCCCGGGTGAGCGTGAACGGGCAGGATCTGGGGGCGTGTCCCTGGCCGCCGTTGCGGTTCGATCTGCGCGATGCGGCCCGGGCCGGGCGGAACGAGATTGTCGTCGAGGTGACGTCCACCATCGGCCATCTGTTCGTGCCCAAGGACTCGCCGGCGGTAGGGCTGCTGGCGTTCAGCTTCGAGGCGTGAGGATACGGCGGCTGCCGGCCCCCCCCCGGCGGCGTCCGGCGCGCGTTGATGCGAGTCCTGATGTAACTTGCGACAGAGAAGGAGTTTACGGACGAGATGAGAATGCAGATCACGCGTCGAGAAGCGTTGCAGACGATGGGCTGTGGCGCGATGGCATTGCTGGCGGGATGCCGCACGATTGGAGGGGGCCCGCGAGTCGCCGGATGGTATCGCGGCAACCTGCACATGCACACGTACTGGTCGGACGGCCGCGCGTTTCCCGAGCAGGCCATCGAAATCTACAAGGCGCTTGGCTACGACTTCATCGGACTGAGCGACCACAACGTTTTTGCGGACGACGCAAACCACTGGACGCCTGTAGAGGACGAAGAAGGCGGATGGCCGCCGGCGGTGTCGCGCCCGCTCTTCGATGCGTACGTGCGCGAGTACGGGCAGGAGGTGGAGACACGGCAGGACGGTGAGAAGACGCTGGTTCGGCTCAAGACGTATGACGAGATGCGTATGCGGTTCGAGGAGCCCGGCACGTTCCTGCTGATGCCTGCGGTGGAGATCACCCAGGTTCTGGACGGGATCAACGTCCACCTGAACTACGTGAACCTGCCGGACACCATCCCCTTCGTCAAGGGGGGGCCGCTCTGCAAGAAGGTGGAGGTCGACGGCCTGAGCGTGTCAGGGCTGATCCGGCAGAACGCGGCGGACGTGTCGGCGATGTCGGCGCAGATGCAGCGGCCGGCGCTGCTCATGTTGAATCACCCGCAATGGGTGTACTGGGACATCACACCGCAGGATCTCATTGACAGTGCCGAGGTGCGTTTCTTCGAGGTTTGCAACGGGGGCTCGGCCTTTGCGCCGCACCCGGACGCCTTGGGCGTGACGCTGGATTCGTTCTGGGATGCGATCAATGCGTTCCGCTGCGTCCAGGGCGCGCCGCTGCTGTATGGGGTGGGAAGCGATGACACGCACTATTACATCAACCGGACGCCTAATCAGCGGATAGCGGATGCGTGGGTGATGGTGCGGAGCGCGGCGCTTACGCCGGAGTCCTTGCTCGCGGCCATGGACGCGGGCGATTACTATGCCACCACGGGGGTGTTGCTGGAGGACGTGGCGTTCAACACGCGGCGCCGGAAGCTGTGGGTGAGGGTGCAGGCCGAGCCGGGCGTGACGTATCGCATCCGTTTCATCACGACGAAGCGGGGGTTCGATCAGACGGTTCGGAGGGTGGATTGCCCAGCCGAGAAGGGCCGCGGCGCGCGCACGATTCCCGTCTATTCGGCGGACATCGGCCGGACGGTGAAGGAGGTCGAAGGCGTCGAGGCGTCTTACCGGATGGCGTCAGACGATCTGTACGTACGCGCCAAGATCGAGTCAGACGTGCCCAGCGAGTACACGCAGCATTTCCATCCCGACGTGCAGGTGGCCTGGACGCAGCCCTACGCCTGATCCGGGGCTGATCTCGCGTGATCGCGGGCCCGTGGCTTGCCCCTGTCACGCCGCGGGATGGCGCCAGGGCGCCCGGTAGGGGCGCTGGAGCAATTCCGTGGCGGCGGGATCGCCGGTGATCTCGCGTTTCTCGGGATCATAGGCGAGGGAACGGCCGGCCTTGGCGGCGACGTTGGCCAGAATACAACTTGCAGAAGAGATGTGGCCCTGCTCGATATCGGCGACGGGGCGGCGGCCGGAATCGATGGCGTTGAGGAAGTCGATGAGGTGGCGGCGGGTGGCCGGGGCGGCCTGAAGCTCGATGCCTTCCTCGGTAAGATCTTCGGGGTACTGCTCGCGTTCGAAGAGCGCGTCCTGGTGGATGGGCTCGCCGTCGCCGCGGGGGATGAAGTCGTAGCAGTTGATGCTGGCCTTGAGGGTGCCCTTGTCGCCATACAGGACAAAGGCCCACGGATAGTCCGGATCGGGCGCGGCGCCCCAGGATCGGTGCTGCCAGGCGACGGTGAGATCGTCGTATGTGAAGGTGGCGACTTGGGTGTCGTTGGTGGTGGCGCTCGATTCCTTCTGCACGTAGATGCCGCCCGAGGACGCAACACGCTGGGGCCAGCCGAGATGGAGCATCCACCGCACCGTGTCGAACATGTGGACGCACATGTCGCCGACAATGCCGTTTCCGTATTCCATGAAGGAACGCCACCAGCCGCGATGGGGCAGGAGATCGTAGGGGCGGAGGGGCGCGGGGCCCGTCCACATCTCGTAGTCGAGGAAATCGGGCACGGGGGCGGCAGGCGGCTTCTTGTTGGCGCGCATGTGGTAATAGCAGCACATGTCGACGTGGGCAATCTTGCCCAGGAGCCCGGCCTCGACGATGTTCTTCCTGGCGTCGATGAGGTGGGGGGTGCTCCGGCGCTGAGTGCCCACCTGGACGACGCGATTGTGGCGGCGGGCGGCGTCGAGCATGGCCTCGCTCTCGCGGACATCGACGGCGGTGGGTTTCTGGACGTAGACGTGGGCGCCGGCTTCGACGGCGGCAATCATGGTGAGGGCGTGCCAGTGGTCGGGCGTGGCGATGAGGACGATATCGAGATCGTTCTCGGCGAGCATGGTGCGGTAGTCGCCGTAAGTGCGTGGGGCGTTGTGGGATGCCTGGCGCTGGCTGAAGAGCTCGGCCGCGCCGGCGAGATGCTGGGAATCGACGTCGCAGACGGCGACGACTTCGACGGGGGCCACCTGGATCAGGCGGCACACATCGCTCTTGCCATACCAGCCGGCGCCGATGAGGCCCACCCGCCTGACGGGGCCGTCGGCGGGGGCTGCGGCAGCGGCGCCGAGGGCCGTCAACGAGGCCGAGGCCGAAGCGGCCTGAAGGAAACTGCGCCGGTTCATCATGGACACCACTTCCTCTCCGTGTTCAGTATGGCCTGCCGGGCCGGGGCCGGCCCGTCACAGTTGGGGTTCCGGCATGGGTTGGCGGACTCCGTTTAGGACTTGACGCGGGCGTTCCGCCGATTCAACGCGTCCTCCACGAGATCACGGGCCTGGAGGTAGTCGTTCGGGCCGACATACTCGAGGATGAAGGGGGCGTGGGGCGCGTACTGGGCGGCGAGCGCCACGAATTCGTCGTAATTGAGATCGCCTTTGCCCGCGGCCACGCCGCGATCCACGTGGAGCTTGCGGTCTTTGGCGTGAAGGCAGTCGATCCACGGTTGCAGTTGGGCGAACATCTCCTCCATGTCGTTGAGTTCGAGGAGGTTCGCGGGATCGAGGAGGACGCGGATCCGGGGCGAGCCGATGTCTTCGACGAAGAGGCGGGTTCGCTTGGCGGTGGTCAGGAAGCCCCGGTAGAACGGCTCGAGAAGGACGGTGGCGTCGTGTTTCTCGGCGAGGGCGGCGAGGCGCTTGCCGGTCTCCACCATGCGGAGCCACACGGGCTCCTGGAGGTAGTAGGGCACGCCTGGGGGCTCTTCGGGTTCGTGGTGGCCCGCTTCGGTGATGAAGGTGTGCACGCCCATGGCGTCACCGGCGGCCATCATGGCGTCGAAATAGGCGAGGTTGGCGTCGCGCTCGGCATCGTCGGGATGGATGAGGTTCGTGTAGACGCCGATGCTGTGAATGGAGACGCCCTGGGCGCGGTAGGCGTTGGCGATGCGCTCGCAGCGCTCCGGCGAGAGATCAGCCAAGTCGCTGCGCCCGTTGTACTTCCAGTAGCGGCTGTCGCTCTGGCTGAGGAAAAGTTGCACGACGTGGATGTCCTGAGCGGCGAGTTCCTGGGCGAGTTGCTCGTTCGTGTAGTTGGGGAATCCAAGGGTCGAGATGCCTATGACGGGAGGTTGGGGCGCGGCGGCGGCTGCGGAGGCGCCGGCCAAGGGCAGCGCGGCCGCGGCGATGCCGGCTTTGAGTGCGTCGCGGCGCGTGACGGCGTGGTGACACATGATGAGGTATCTCCCCTATTCAGTTGCGCGGCCGGGCCTGCGTCATAGGCTCCAGCCGTCGCGGTACTCGCGGTGGAGGTACTGGTTGGCGCTCTCGTCGTTGGTGATCTTGAGGTTGGGGCCGTCCCACTGTAGCTTGGTGCCGGCGCGGAGGGCGACGTTGCCCAAGAGCGGCGTTTCGGTGAGGAGCCCGGCGTGTTGGACGAAATCGGCGCCGGCCGGGGCGCCGCCGCGGCACGCGTCCACCCATTCTTTGTAATGTCCGACGGAACGGGGCAGCATCTCGGGGGGAGTGCCGTATTCCTTCATGCGGGCCTCGGGGATGAGGCGGTATCCCAACATGGTGCCGTTTTCGCCGTGGTAGATATCACCGCCGGAACGGCGGCCGGGCTCGAGGTCGTCCGGACGGGGCGGCTTGAGTCCGCCGTCATACCAGGTGAGCTTGACGGGCGGCATATCGCCGCGGGCCGGGAACTCATAGCGGATGATGCTGGCCAGGGGATAGAGTTCGGGGCCGAATCCGGAGGAACTTGCCTCGACGCTCACGGGATGGGTGAGTTTGAGGGCCTTGAACACGGTAGAGAGCTTGTGGCAGCCGAGGTCGCCGATGAGGCCGGTTCCGAAGTCCAGCCAGTTCCGCCATGTCCAGGGGCAGTACTCGGGATGGTAGGGGCGCTCGGGGGCGGGGCCGAGCCAGAGATCCCAGTCGAGGCCGTCGGGCACGGGCGGGGTGTCGGTGGGGCGGCCCTGGAAGGAGGGATAGTGCCAGAACCGCGAGCCGTGGCAGAACTCGACTTCGTGAACGGGCCCGATGGCGCCGCTCCAGATCATCTCGCAGGTGACGCGGGCCTCTTCGGTGGCTTGGCCGTGATTGCCGAGTTGCGTGGCGACGCCCGCCTTGCGGGCCGCCTCTGTCACCTGTCTTGCCTCGTAGACGGAGTAGGTAAGGGGTTTTTCGCAGTAAACGTGCTTGCCCCGCTTGAGCGCGTCCATGGCGATGACGGCGTGGGTGTGGTCGGGCGTGGCGATCATGACGGCGTCCACGTCTTCCTTTTCGAGGAGTTCCCGGTAATCGGCGTAGGCGCGGCAGCCTTTGTAGCCGCCCGGGGCGGCGTTCTTCGCGTAGTAGTCGTCGACGAGCTGCCGGGCCGGCTCGCGTCCGCCAGGGCGCCGCTCCTTGCCCGCGCCCCAGTTCCAGGACTGATAGTCGCCGCTTTCCTTGACGACATCGCAAACGGCCACGACTTGCATCTCGGGGAACTCGATGAGGGCCGTGAGGTTCTGCACGCCCTGCCCGCCCGTGCCGATGCAGGCCAGCGTCGTCCTCTCGGAGGCGGGGACATGGCCTTCGGCGCCCAGCGCGCGCCGTGAGATCATGCCGAACGCCGCCGCGCCGGCAGCCCCCTGCAGGAACGCCCGCCGCGGCATTGCGCCCGGGCTCCCCCCCCGATTCCGCTCAACCGAACCGCCCGATTTCGCCATTGCCGAATCCTCCTGGGACGAGCCCGTCACGCCTCCTCCGACAGGGCCGGGAATCAGCCCCCCGACTGGGTGCCAGCATACGGGCCTGTCCTAGGGACTGTCAACACGGAGCGGCGATGAGGGACGTGGCCGACGTCACACGAGAATCCGAGGCCCCCAAATCCGCAGGTAAGGAACGCGGCAGGATGCCGCGTCTACGTTTCCGTCCAACGCAGAAGCGGCATCGTGCCGTTTTCCCTGCGTCTGCCATCCATCAACAAGCCCACGATGCATGGAGCGAAACGGCAAAGGAGCGGAAAGGCCCGCCGCGGCGAACCAATTGGGACTTCGTCTCCCACGTGGAGAGCGTTACGTGCGGATTCTACAGGCTCGCTTGTGGATTGACGCCAGCGGACGGCTCGGCTAGAGTAAGTATCCCCCGGCAGAGCCGGGGGCTTTATGTTGTGAGCCGCTCAAAGCGGCTGTGCGGGG
>JAFGTL010000177.1 GCA_016934125.1 Candidatus Hydrogenedentota bacterium | reverse complement strand
GCCTACTCCGACATGGCCATCGGGCTCGGCAGAATGATCGGGTTCGAGTTCCCCCTCAACTTCAATTCACCCTATCTCGCCGACAGCATCACCGATTTCTGGCGGCGCTGGCACATCTCTCTTTCCACCTTCCTGCGCGACTACCTCTACATCCCCCTCGGGGGCAACCGGCTCGGCCCCCGGCGCACCTACATCAACCTCGCCATCGTCATGCTCCTCGGAGGGCTCTGGCACGGGGCGAGTTGGGTGTTCGTCATCTGGGGCGCCTACCATGGCGTCCTGCTCGCCTTCGAACGCTGGCGCGGGAAGGAGAGCGTTTACTCGCGTCTCCCGCGCGTCGTCCGGATCGCCGTCACATTCGTTCTCGTCCTCTTCTCCTGGGTGCTCTTCCGATGCCCCACGCTCGACGGCGCGCTCCGGTACTTCGGGGCCATGTTCGGCGTGCTTCCCGTGCACGGCGGCTCCATCCTGCTCGCCGGCGAACTCTACACGCGGGGCAATCTCGTGATGATGGCCTTGTGTGCGCTTCTGGCGTTTCAACCGACTCGGGCACATGATGTCGCGCAGCGTATCACGTGGCCTCGCGTCGTCCTGCTGGCCGCCGTGTTCGTGCTGGCCCTCATGGCCATGGCCGTGCAGACCTTTAACCCGTTTCTGTATTTCCAGTTCTGAGGAGTGTCCCATGTTGACGAAGCAGACACGACACATCGCGCTGATCGTCGCGTTCCTTGCCGTCATCGTGGGCGTGCCGTTTGCACAAGCGGTGCTTGAAGTCGCGCGCGGCGAGCGGCCCTCCGTTCTCGATCTGTTCCGCCGTGTTCCCAGCGAAGCCAATCTGCGCGCATTCGAGAGCGATCTCGAGAAGACCTCCTGGTTCGAAACCCGCACACGGCCATGGATGCAGCTCGCCCAATTCCTTGCGCTCGAAGAGGGGGGCGACGATGCCATACTGGGCCGAGAGGACTGGTGGTTCTACCGGCCCGATGTCCGCTATCTGATCGATGCCCCGGCGAAATCCGTTACCCGGGCGGGGCCCACCGACCACGCCGCCAAGGCAGCGCCGCCTGCAGACGACCCCGTGCCGGCCATCGTGTCGTTTCGCGATCAACTTGCCGCCCGCGGGATCCACCTGCTCGTTGTCCCGGCGCCCGGAAAGCCCAGCGTGTATCCCGAGATGCTCACAACGCGCGCCGCAACCTACCCGGAATCCATCAACCCGCACACAATCGACTTGATCGCCCGGCTCCGGGCCGAAGGCGTCGAAGTCGTCGATCTGTTCGACGTCTATGCCCGGGCAACCCCTGAAGATGTCGCCTGGTATCTCTCCCAGGATAGTCACTGGGCGCCTGAGGGCATGCATCTTGCCGCCTCGGCCGTTGCACAACGGCTCATCGAGCTCGGCTGGGCCGCCCGTGGCACGCGCTCCTATGCCGGCCGGCCCGCGCCCGTCGAGCGGATCGGCGATGTGCCCGCCATGATTCAGGCGCCCTGGGTTTCCCGTCTCATCACACCCGAGATCGCCCACTGCGTCCAAGTGGTCGACCAGGCCACCGGCCAGCCCTATCAGGACGATCCCCAGGCCGAGATCCTCGTTCTCGGCGACAGCTTCCTCCGCATCTACCAGACAGATGAGCCCTTGTCCGCGGGCTTCATTGCCCATCTCGCCCTCGAACTGCACGCGCCTATGGCCTCGATCGTCAACGATGGCGGCGCTTCCACGCTCGTACGCCAGCAACTTGCGCGGAAACCCGAACTCCTCGCGGGCAAAAAGGTGGTTGTCTGGGAGTTTGTCGAGCGCGACATCCGGTTCGGCATCGAAGGGTGGCAGATCATCCAGCAGCCGTAGCCCGAGGCCTTCCAACCAGCGCCCTGCGCCATCGCTCCTCTCCCTGCAGGCCCGCGAGCATCTTCGGCTCCCCGTTTCGTCGCGTGAAGCTTCGTCGCGTGAAGCGTGCGCCGGGGCGATCCCTGTGGTATCATTGGGTTTCCTCTGGGTTTGGCTTGGAGGCGGGCCTCCGATTGATTGGCGTCGACGGGACACGCCTCCGGCCAAGCCTGTATCTCTCCCCGGGCCGGTGCGGTGCCGGCGCGTTCACCTTTCGGCTCACTCCGCTGCCCAGACGTAAGGGGAGGGCCGGCGGTACAAAGCCCGCCGGCCCTTGGTGGGGGGTGGGGGGAGAACGCTCTCGTTCCGCTCCGCCACACCGTCTACCTCAGTGGCCGCCCCCGTACTTCACGTCGCCGAGGAAGCCCGCCAGCCACATACTGATCGGGAACTCCTCGTCGCCGAATTTGATGAAGTCAACGTGCCCGTCCAGGAAGAGCACATTGCATCCGCCCGGCAGGTGGTTGAACTTCTGCACGCCTTGCCCGAAGCCGCCACTGGCATGCGTCTGCGCCGAGGCGAAGAAGTCCCACATCACGGCCAGTTCGCTCTGGCCGACCGCCGAGGCGGCCGGATTGTTGATGTCGGTGATGAAGAACCGCTCAATGCCTTCGCGAAGCCGGAACACCGTATCGGATCCGTGCGTGCCACATGGATTCACCGACACGCCGTTGAACTCCCAGGGCGCGAAGCTCCCGTCGACTACGATGTCGTTGTCCGCGTCCGGGAACGGCGGCATTCCCTTCATCCCCGGGATCTTGCCATCGCCGCTGTCCTTGAAGATCTCGATGGCCTCGAGCACCCCGGCGATTTCCTCGTCGCTCTTCACGGCCCAGGCCGTGTACATGTACGAGCGGGGCACGCAGGCCCAGATCGCGACGTCGGTGCCGTTGAAGTTGCCGTCCTGATTCAGATCGCCGTTGCTGAATGCAGCGTTTTCGCTGCTGTCCAGCGTGCCCGCGAGGATGTCGGCCATCTGCTCATCGAGCGGAATGACGGACGTCATCGGATCGGACGGGCACAAGGTGATGTTGTAGTCCGTCATGTACTCGGGGTAAACGGCCGGGCCGTGGAACGTCATGCAGCGCGAGCCGCACCCGTAGTTGTACAGCTTCTGGGGAAACCGCTCGCCCGAGTCCTCGTTGGCGAACATCTTGAATATCACCCCCATTTGCTTGAGGTTGTTGGCGCAACTCGCCCGGCGCGCCGCCTCCCGTGCGCGTGCCAGTGCCGGGAGCAGGATCGACGCCAGAATGCCGATGATGGCAATCACAACCAGCAGTTCGATCAGCGTGAAACCGTTTCGTCTAAACATGGTAAACTTCCCCTATCGGTTGTGCGCCGGCGGCGGTAGCTTGCACTTGGCGGTCGGGTTGCCGCCGCTGGCGCATGCCGTCCAGGCCGCCTCCTGCACGAGCAGGCAGGCGGCGTGCCCCTTATTCATCCGCCCTGTTGCGTTGCGCGGACGATTTCCCATTCGAACAACTCTGCGATCGGCAGCGAGGCCATCGTCTCTGTCAGCGCCTTCTTCACCCCGGCGAATCGGGCCGCGGCCTCGGCGGCGTCAGGGCCGGGATTCTCGCTGTGGGCGGTTCGCGCCAGAGCGAAGAACTCCTCGGGAATGACGCCTTCGCGCACCTGGATCCGCACTTGAGCCCCCGTCGACTTCTGCGTGATCTCGAACACGAAACATGATCGGCTTGTGGGCGGCCCCGGGACCTTGAACGTCTCCACGTCGTCCGGGCGCCGCACCTCGAAGTCGCCGCGTGAGTCTGCCCGCGCAATCAACTCGAAGACATCGCGCACGCAGTTGGACGGCCCCGTGGT
>JAFGTL010000176.1 GCA_016934125.1 Candidatus Hydrogenedentota bacterium | reverse complement strand
CAAGTCTTCGCTCAGGGCCAGATCGCCCGTCAGGCTATAGGCGATGGCGCACACCCGCGACTGGTATTTCGCGACGATCCCGGCAAACGCCTCCGGCCGGCCCGCCAGGCTCCCATCGATCATGCCGCTTTCATCCAGCAGGGCATCTGTCATCGCTCAACTCCCGGCATTCATCACGACGTGCACTGTGTACACCATCGTGTCGTTCGGAACGCCCAGAAGGTGACAAGCGGGATCACGAAAGGCGGATGTCCACCGTGAACGCGCCGGGCACGGGCGTATCGGAGGCCACGTAGAGGTAGCCGCCGCCGCAGCCCGAGTACATGGCGCCCGGGTATCGCTGCTGGTAATGATCGAGAAGCCCGGGCAGATCGACGGTGAGGGCCGGATGCCGCACGGTGTGCGGCAGGATGGATTCCCAACATCGCATACACTCGTTCATCGAGGCCCCCAGCGCGTCCAGATCGCGGTGGAGAATCGCGTCATAGCAGTCGCGCCCGGTTTGGCCGAGCCGCGCGATCCAGTCCGGTTCGGGGCGCTGCACGCCGAGGGGGCTGTATCGGTCGGGGCGCGGCGCAATGGGCAGGACGTGGATCACGCCCGCGAGCCAGGCGGCAACGGCCGGATCGGCGGTGGATTCGATGTGCTTCGGGAACACACCGCCCTCGTGGGCGAAATCGTAGTCGAGCCGGTTGATGCCGGGATACACGAGCCCGATCATATCCTGCGAGCCCGAGGGATCGGCGCGATCCTTGTTCTCCTCGCGGTATAACTCGCGCACGAGATCCGCGGGATCGCCATCGGGCAGGCCGCCGGGCCACAGGGCGAGGGCCACCTCCCGCGTGCCCGTGGCCATGCCGGCACGCAGCATGTAGCACGAGCTGGGGTTCAGGCCCACGACCACCATGGAGCCGGGCGGCGCGGGGTTGTGGCGCGACACGAAGGGTTGATCGATCCATCCGCCCGCCAGCGCCATCCGGTAAGGGATAGGCCCGATCGTGCGGGCGATTCCGTCGTGGTTTGTCTCAGTCATAGCGATGTCTCAAGGCGTGGCTAGCTGACGGTTCGCTTGCCCGCCTTGCGATCCATGTATTGCTGCTCGATCCACGCGTACGTCTGTTCGAGCCCGTCCCGCAGGGGGCGGTTGGGTTGCCAGTCGAGAATGCGCTGGATCATCGTGTTGTCGCTGTTGCGGCCGCCGACACCGCGCGGGGCGTCGAGATCGTAGCTGCGCTCGAGGGTGATGCCGCCGATGCTCTCGGCCAGACTGACGAGTTCGTTCACCGACACGAGCTCGCTCGAGCCGAGGTTGATGGGCGTGGCGATGAGTTCCTCGCAGTGGGTGATCATGTCGATGCCCTTGACACAATCGTCGATGTACATGAAGCTCCGCGTCTGCGAGCCGTCGCCCCAGATGACAATCTCACGGCGCCCCGTGTCCTTCGCCTCGATCACCTTACGGCAGATGGCCGCCGGCGCCTTCTCGCGTCCGCCGTCCCAGGTGCCGTACGGCCCGTACACGTTGTGAAACCGCGCGATGAATGTCATCATGCCCCGCTCCGCCCAGTATTCCTGGCAGAACATCTCCGACAACAGCTTCTCCCAGCCGTAACCGCGTTCCGCCATGGCGGGATAGGCGTCCGATTCCTTGAGCGCCGGGCACTTCGGATCCTTCTGCAACTCGGTGTTGTACGCACACGCCGACGACGAGAAGAAGTAGCGCGCTACCCCGGCGCGGTACGCCGCCTCGATCATGTGCGTGTTGATGAGGATGCTGCGCAGGCACTCGACGCGGAAATTCTCGATGAAGCCCATGCCGCCCATATCGGCGGCCAGGTTGTACACCTCGCAGGCCCCCTCGCACGCGCGCACGCAGTTGGCGCTTTCGCTCAGATCCATGCACAGGCTCTCGACGCCGGGCACCCGCTGATACCACTCGGGCAGGGGTTTCTTGTCCACGGCGCGGATGCGCGTGTGGCCGCGCTCATGGAAGTAACGCGCCAGCGATCCCCCGATGAAGCCCCCGGCCCCGCCAATGACGATGAGGCCGTGCTTATCCCGTGTCGAATCCGTTGCCGATCGTGCTGCGTCGTTCATGATCTCAAGTCCTTCTTCACATCGTGAGCCGCCTCCGTTAGCGCGAAGGCCGGCTGCCTCGTCTCATTTTCCTAACGTCAACACCTGGCACGTGCCGGGCGCTGCCGGCACTTCGAGCGCGCGCCCGCCCACCGCGATCTGGACGGGTTCGGTGTTGGCTGCGAAATCGGTGCGCCGCACGAGCACCTCGTTGCCCATGCGTAATCCGGAGACCACCGTGCCCGGCCGGGCGGGCACGTCGAACGTAATCGGGACGCCGTTCTCGAGGAAGGCGCCGTATTCCTGCGCGGCCGCATACACCGGGTGCAGGAGTTGAACTTCCTTGGCCTGTTCCTGCTTCATGCACCAGAGGAAGAAGGTGTCGGTGCCGCGCAAGAGCATGTGCCAGAGCAGTTCCTGGTAGGTGGCCTCGCTCATCTGCTGGGCGGGTTTGGCGTTCGCGGGCGGATCGCCCTCGCCGGCCGTGAGGCCCACGTCCACCGTGTGCCAATGGACAAAGGCGATGATGGGCACCGCCGGCGGCGTGTGGCGGCCGGCGTTCGAGGCCACGAGCAGCCCGTTGTAGAACCAGCGGTAGTCGCCCGGCTCGAAGTCATACCAGTTCCACGTCCACGACCATGGATACACGACGGGCATGGCGAAGGTGTAGCCCGTACCCTCGAAATCGTTGCCCCAATGGCGGTAGCGGGCCTTCTGATCCGCGAGGGCGGGCTGCCCGGCTACGTAGCGCTCGAAATAGTCATACCAGTACCGCCATCCGTCGTGGGGATAGACGGCGTAGTTGCCCACGAGCGCACCGGGCGAGGATTCCAGAATCGGTTCTGCATAGGCGAGCCGCTGAATCCGGCTCCGCAACCGGCGCAATTCGTCCTGATACGTGAGGAAATCGTCCAGTTCCGGCAGATTCTCGCGGCACACCGTGCACCGCTTCGACGCATCGTGCGCGCGGTTCCACTCGAGGGGCCCGTCAATCTCCCAGTCGGCGAACACGAATCCGATGGGCAGCCCTTCCGCGGCGTACGCGGCTGCGAACCGCTCGATCCGCTCCCGCATGGGCGCGATCCGATGCTCGAGCCGGAAGGGGCAGCCCATGGGCTTCTTCCCGAAGGTATCGTCGAAGAAGGGCTTGCCGTCGTCCCCGAGGTGAGCGGTTTCCTCTGAGCCGTCGAAGAAACTGTACATCGGCGTCGTCGCGTTCACGTTGACGCGCAGGCCCAGCTTCTTCTGGGCGCGCGCCACGGGCAGGCACTCGGCCAGGCTCTCGTCCGTCTTGTCATGGCGCCACGAGCACACGAGCCCTACGCCGCGCGTGTCGAGGGCGCGCACGAGCGCCTCGGCCCGCGCATCATCCATCGTGCCGGGGTTCATCGCCGGCCACAGATACAGGGGCAGGCGGCCGGCCCGATCGAATTCGAGCGGTTTGGTTTCGTCAAGCACCAGTTGAATGTGCTCGGGCCAGCTCATGGCATCCTCCTGTGCGATGGCGCCACCCGCCAACGCCATGGCCGCCAGCAACACGGCGGCCCCCAGGCGCACCCGATGGAATCGGTGACACATCATTTCGCTCCCCTGCCTTTCCGGGCGTGCGGGCTGGGCGTCCGCGGCCCCACGCCGCGCCTCCATCCCGCATGCCTCCTAATGATATACGCAGAAACACCGCGGAAGCTACCCTTCCGGCAACGAATGCGCGCGGGCCGCCGGCGCCCCGGAAAGGCGCCGCGCAGCCAGCGGTTTCTTCGGAAGGCGCCCAAGTGGCATAATGCGGCCCGGTTTGGTGTTGCCGAAGGTCAGGAGGAATCGAGATGTTGTCCATTACGTCGGATTATGCAGCGGATACGGGCTGCCCGGAACCCTATCTGAAACGGATCGCCGATGCCGGGTTCACACACGTCCATTGGTGCCACCAGTGGAACACGGATTTCATGTATTGCGACGCGGAGATTGCCCAGATCGCCGCGTGGATGCGGAAATTGGGGCTGGCGTTGACGGATCTGCACGCGTCCGACGGCAAGGAGAAGCGTTGGGTGTCGCCGCGGGAGTACGAGCGGGTGGCCGGGGTAGAACTCGTGAAGAACCGGATCGCCATGACGGCCCGCCTCGGCGCCGACGTCATCATCATGCACACCGGCAAGGAGCCGGAAGAGGACGAGCCGCGGGAGCGGTTCTGGACTCAACTGCGGCGATCGCTCGACGAACTCGAGCCGTTCGCACGCGACCATGGCGTGCGGATCGCCGTCGAGAACGGCCAGTTCGGTGTGATTCGCCGGCTCCTCGACGCGTACGGGCCCGACTTCCTCGGGCTCTGTTACGATTGCGGCCATGGCAACCTCGATCCGGACGGACTGGATCAGGCCGAGGCGCTCAAGGATCGGCTGATCTCGGTGCACCTGCACGACAACGACGGCACCGGCGATCAGCACCGGCTCCTGTTCACGGGCACGGTGGACTGGGCGCGACTCGCCAGCCTGCTGGCCACCTCCGCCTACGAGAAGTGCGTGAGCATGGAAGTCAGCATGAAGAACAGCGATATCAAGGATGAAGTACCGTTCTTGAACAAGGCCTTCGAGACGGGCTCGAAACTCTCCGAGATGGTTGCCCAGGCCTAGAGCATCTCAAGTGAAACTGTAGCCGTTTCTTGCTACTGCGCCTTCAGCAGCCCGCGTTGTGCACGCTCGCCGTAACGCCGCTATGCCTTCGCGTGTACGCCTTGGCTGCTTCGTGCCCGCTACGCATGAACGGCTACACTTCAACTTGAAATGCTCTAGTCGAACGCCAACTGGAACGCGGCCGCGCCGGGCGTCGCGCGTTCGAGGACGAGGGTGGCCGTGCCGTCGGGATTGCCAACGCTCTCGACGCGATCCGCCCCATCGGCCGTGGCCTCACGCAAAGCGTAACCCTCCGGCACGTAGAACGTGAGCCGGGCGGGATCGTGCTCGACGAGGCGCACCCGGCCCGACAGCGTCCTGGCTGCATCATCCCAGGCCAGTGCTTCCAGGCTGGTGCCGCCCTGGGTGATATGGCGTTCGGTGGACAGGAACTGGGGCCGGCCGAGGGCCCGATGGATGGCGAGGAGCGCATTCGATTGGCCCGGCACGGCGGCGTGGAACCCCTGCCGGCACGCGCCTCGGAAGGCTTGGGCCCAGAAATCCCACACGAGGTACTCGCCATCCGGCGGCAGCCCGATCTCCTCGAAGGAGAACGCGATGTCGTGCGCATCCTCCTCCCAGTTGAAGAGCGATACCACGTCCCATTCGGCGAAAGGCCGGTGGATCTTGAGATCCCACACGGGCGACATCTCGAAGATCGGGAAGAGATCGAGAGGGCGCACATCGCACACCGGGAGGCACTGCTGGAGCAGCCGCATGCGTTCCGGGGGCAGTTGGGCCAGCTTATCGCCGGCAAACATCATCTGTCCCGGGAGGCCGACCACGGAGGTGGCGAGGCGCACCATGCCGAGGGGCGCGGCCTCGCCGACAAGCAGCGTATCGGGATCGCAATACCACACGATGTTGTTGACGAAGAGTTGGTTGAGCGTCGTCCAGGCCTGGTTGCGGTAGTTGTGCCAGTCGGGCGGCCGGTTCACGCCGACGATGTCGGCGCCGATCCGGCCTGCGTCGGCCAACCCGATCTCCGGGCCGCTGTAGTGCCCCTGACAGGCGAGCCAGATGCGATCCGGCCCGATGCCCCGGCGCAACGCCTCGACGCACAGGCGGAAGGGATCCTCGCAGGGCTCTTTGAACGCGGCGCGAACCTCGTCGCGCTCGTAGAAGTGGGCCGAGTAGCTCGAGTGGCGGCCCGACATGCCGTCGATCTTGAAGTACTCGTAGCCCCAGTCCTCCGCCATGGTGCGGTGTGTGTTTTCCATGTGGCGGCGCACGGCCTCCTGGGAGGGATCGAGCACATAGAGGCCGCACCAGTTGCGCATGGGCTTGCCGGCGGCGTCATGGAGAAACCAGTCCTTGTGGCTCTCGTAGAAGGCGGCATCGCCCGTGCCGAAGGGCACCGTCCAGATGCCGGGCACGAAGCCGAGTTCGCGGATCTGATCGGCAAGCCACTTCATGCCGCGCGGGAACTGCCGCGGATTGGGCCGCAAGGTGAGGTTGTGGAACTCGCTCACGGGCAGCTTGTCGGAGTTGTCCTGCCACGACTCGATATGCCAGATCTCGAGGCCGAAGGGCTTGAGGTGCTCGGCGCCGACACGCGCTTCGTCGAGGTTCTCCTTCTCCCCGGCCGTGTCGAAGTAGGTGTTCCACGACATCCACCCCGTCGGCGGCGACGGGCACCGCGTTCTGTCGATGGGCGTGTAGTACGGCACGTAGCGCGCGCGGTAGTACTCGGGCACCAACTCGAACACCAGGGCCGCGTGGGCGGCGTCGTGCACGGCGGCCGTCACGGCCACGTCGAAGCGCGGCGCGCCATCACCGGGGGCTCCCGTCCGGATGGACACGCTCCGCCCGTCGAAGCGCAGGGCCGTATCCGTGGCGATGTCGAACAGCGAATCGTTGAGGGCGCTGTCCGCGGGGCCGGAGGCCATCTGCACGACGCGGTAATCGGCCTGCGGCCGGGTGCGGCACGCGAAAATCTGGGCGCCCAGGGCCGCCCGGGCGCGGTAGGTGAGGGTGCCACGGTACGACTGGGCCGCCCGGTGCACCGCGGTGATGCGGACGGCACCGCCCAAGCCGCTCACGGTAAGGTAGCCCTGCACGTCGCCGTTCTCGTCGAGCAAGGCGGGCCGGCCGTCAACGGAGTCGCGCGGCACCACAATCGTCCACGGCGTCGGCCCATCGGCCCCTTCCACCAGAAACGAGAGCGGCCCGCTCAGACGCGCGCCGGACGCTTCGTGCGAGCATGCCAACGTCGATGAAGCCGGCTCGAACTCGATCGCCCATTCCCCGACATGCCAGTCCATTGCATCTCCCCCATTCCGCGTGACGCCGTATGCAGCGGCCGCATGGCACGCCGCCACTGCCGTAACGAGACACGCGAGCATTCCGCGCAATCCATCATCGATCCGCATCCGATTCAACTGTACCTTTCACGACATTTCGTTGGCCCGGCGGCCGATTATACCGGGCGGGGAAACCGGAAACACGCCGCAGACAGGCGTGGAAGCGGGCAGCACGTGCCGGAGGGGGCGGCTCAGCCGGCGGCGGTGCGCCGGATCCGGTTACCGGGGCCCGCTCCCGGTTCCCGGCCCAAGGCATGCAGCCGGGCCAGTAAGCGCTCGTGGAACACCTGCGGATCGTCGTGGATCCCTTCCTTGTCCGGATAGATGGAATACAGCGCCCGGTAACGGCCGGGCGTCAGGTTGGGCATCACGACGTTCGCGCCACAGCGCAGGCCCTGCTCGTGGCCGGCAATCGGATCCACCGTGGCCAACGCCGTCGTACTCGGGATGTTGGCCTCCGGGCACACGAGGCGCGTCAGCGCAAGCACACTGCACGTCATGCGCGCGGAGTCGGGCACCTGTTCGCCTTCAGGCGCGGTGCGCGGCGCGCCGCCGCCCAGCGGCGTGTCGGGATGGGCAATGAACGGCCCCTCGCCGATCATGTCCAGATCGAGGGCGCGGAACAGGGCGATGTCCCGGGCAAGACTGGCAACCGTCTGGCCGGGCGTGCCGATCATCACGCCGCTGCCCACCTCGTAGCCGAGCTTCCGCAGCACGGGGAGCACGGCGATCCGATCGCGGTGGGCGCGGCCCGGCGGCGTCGGATGGATGCGGCGATACAACTCCGCGTCGGATGTCTCGAACCGCAGCAGGTAGCGATCGGCGCCAGCCTCGCGCCACGCCGCCAAGTCCTCCTCGGGCCGCTCCCCCATGCTCAGCGTCACGGCGAGCGGCGTCTCGGCCTTGATGCGGCGGATCGTGCCCGCGAGGGCCTCGCGGGTGATGCCGTAGTCCTCGCCGGCCTGCATCACCACCGTGCCGTAGCCGAACGACACAGCCTGCCGCGCGGCGGCCAGGATCTCGTCGGCCGTCATCCGGTAGCGCGCCACATCGCGGGCGGGCGCGCGCAGGCCGCAGTAGGCGCATTCGCGGCAGCAATAGTTCGAGATCTCGATGAGGCCGCGCAGGTGAACCTGGGGGCCGACCACCTCGGCGCGGACGGCGTCGGCCGCCTGCCACAACTCGCGCACGCGGGCACCGTCTTCCTCGCGCAGCCACGCGAGAATCTCGTGATCCTGCAAGTTGGTGAAGCTCACTGGTTCATTGTCTCCGCAGGCGCCCTCACGAGGCCGCGGCCGCACGCCGGTATATGTCGAGCGCGGCTGGGAACGGCTCGAGGGCCCGTTCGAAGATGCCGAGGCTGTAGGCGATGGTAAGGCCGTAGTTCGTGATGGGCACGCCCGCCGCCCGGCACTGCATAATGCGGCTCAGCATCTCGCGGCGATTCGCCGTGCATGCGCCGCAATGGACAACGAGTTTGTAGGGCGCCACGTCCTCCGGGAAATCGTGGCCCTGCACGTGCTCGAACTCCAGGCGCCCCCCTACGTACTGCGTCAACCACCGGGGAATCTTGACGCGGCCGATATCGTCTGCAATCGGGTGATGGCTGCAATGCTCCGCCACCAGGATTCGATCGCCGGGTTGAAGCGATTCGATGGCGAGGGTGCCCTCAACCTGGAGGGCCAGGTTTCCGCGAAACCGGGCGAAGAGGATCGAGAAACTCGTCATCGGAATCTCGCGGGGCGTGTCGGCGGCCACCTTCAGAAAGGCCTGCGAGTCGGTGACGACGAGCTTCGGCGGCCGGGTGAGCCGGCCGAGGGCCTCGCGGAGTTCCCGCTCCTTCACCACCATGCAATAGGCGTCGCTATCGAGCAAGTCGCGAATGGACTGCACCTGGGGCATGATCAGGCGGCCTTTGGGCGCTTCCTTGTCGATGGGCACCACCAGCACGGCCAGTTCGCCGGCGCCGACGAGATCGCCGAGGATCGTCGGGTTGTTCACGAAGTCATCCGGGGCAGTGTCGAGAAGGGCCTGGCGGAAATCGAGGATGCCGGCGCCCGTGTCGGCCCGCGTGCGCACTACCGGCACATCTTCGTCCTCAAACCGGGCGATCAACGCCGCGTCCGGCTCACCGCGGTCGATCTTGTTGAACACGATCACCACGGGGATTGCGCGCGCGGCCAGTTCCTCGAGAATGCGCTCCTCGAAGTCGCCCCAGGAGCCGGCCTCGACGACGAGCACGCCGAGATCGGTGCGATCGAACACCTGGCGCGTCTTGCGAATCCGGAGTTCGCCCAGCGCGCCCACGTCGTCGATGCCGGCGGTGTCGATGAAGAGCACCGGCCCCAATGGGAGCAGTTCCATGGGCTTTTCGACGGGATCGGTCGTGGTGCCCGCATGATCGGACACGATGGACACCTGTTGCCGCGTCATGGCATTGAGCAGGCTCGATTTGCCGACGTTACGCCGGCCAAACAGCCCAATATGCAGCCGGAACGATTTTGGTGCGGTTCGCATGTCGATCCACAGTCTCCTACACGGCCCGCGGCGCCGCCTCACGCGTCGCCGCGTTTGCCTGCGGGTGTCAGCGTTCGCCCTTCGAGCCGGGCGCGTCCGGGCTGCCCAGCCGGCACACCGCCTCCGGGCTCACCAGCCGCTCGTACGTCGCTCGATCGAGGAATCCGTCCTCAATGCACACGTCGAGGACAGTGCGTCCCGTAGCAGACGCGCGCTGGGCCACCTCCGCGGCCTGCTCATAGCCGAGGGCCGGCAGCAGGGCCGTCACCGTGGCCGTGGACGCGTCCACGTGGGCGCGGCAGGCGGCCTCGTTGGCCACGATGCCGTCGACGCAATGGGTGCGCAGAATGCCGCACGCCGCGGCCAGCATGTCGCAGCCCGGCAGGAGGCACGCCGCCACGAGCGGCAGAAAAGCGTTCAGTTCCAGGCTGCCCAAGGCACAGGCCGACGCGATCACCTGATCGGTGCCCATGACGAACAGGGCGGCCTGGCTCACGGCTTCCGGAATCACGGGATTCACCTTGCCGGGCATGATGGACGATCCCGCCTGCCGCGCGGGCAGGCGGATCTCGCCCAGCCCCGCCTCCGGGCCCGAGGACAGGAGCCGCAGATCGGTGCATACCTTGAGCAGCGATGCGGCACAGGCCTTGAGGATGCCGGACACCTCGACGAACACGTCGGCGTTCTGCGTCGCCTCGACGAGGTTCTCAGCGCGGGCGAATCCGATGCCGGTGAGATCGCGGAGGGCGTCCACCACGCGGAAGATGTACTGGCGCGGCGCGGCCAGGCCCGTGCCGATGGCCGTGCCACCGAGGTTCACCAGGCGCAGCCGCTCTTCGCATTTATAGATGCGCCAGCGGTCGCGCGCAAAGGCCTCCGCGTACGCAGCCATCTCGCGGCCGAGGGTGGTGAGCACGGCGTCCTGCATCTGCGTGCGGCCCACCTTGACGACATGGGCGAACTCTTTCTCCTTGGCCTGGAACGCCTCCTGCAGGGCGACGACGCGTTCCTCGAGCGCGTGGAGCAGCCGGATCGCAGCGAGGCGCAGTGCCGTGGGATAGGTGTCGTTGGTGGATTGGTGCCGGTTGACGTCGTCGAGGGGCGACACGCGTTCGTAGGCGCCGGGCGGCGCGCCGAGCAAGGCGAGTGCCCGGTTGGCGATCACCTCGTTCACGTTCATGTTCGTGCTGGTTCCGGCGCCCCCCTGGAACGCGTCCACGACGACGTGCTCGGTGAGGGGCCCCTCGGCCATTTCGCGGCACGCCCGCACAATGGCCTCCGCCTTGGCCGCATCGTCCTGCCACACGCCCAGGGCCTGGTTCGTGAGGGCACACGCCAGCTTCACGGTGCCGTAGGCGCGCACCAGCTCCGGATGCACCCGGCGCCCGGACAGGGGGAAGTTCTCCAGCGCGCGCACGGTGTGGATGCCGTATAGCGCGTCGCGTGGCACCTGTCCCTCGCCCAGCAGATCCTTCTCACTCCTGAACATGCCGTTATCGTGCCCGGTTGCGCCGGATACCGCATCGGGCCGTGCTCACACCGGCCCGGCCCGTGCGGCCTGCCTAGTGTTCGAACACCATCTCCTTCACTTCAATTCCATCGATGGCGGCCAGTCTGGCCTTCATCTCGCGGCAGGCCGCCTCGTCGCCGAACATCTCGAGCACGATCAGCCCGCCCGGCGCGCAGACGTCGCCCTGAACACGGTGCAGGCCCAGGCGCGTCTTGATGTTGCAGCCGTAATCGGTGAAGATCTGCTGGACTTCCCCAGCCTCCTTCACCCGATCCCGCACGTGGATGCCGTAGATGATGTGCTTGCCCATTGTGTCCTCCCTCCCTCTGTTCACAGTCTCTTGGCCGGTTCGGATGCCGGCGGAGCGCCCGGGCCCTCCGCGTCCAGCACGGCGGGCACAGGCTGGGGGATTTCGACCACGAACTCAGCCCAGCGCCCCTCCTCGGATTCGGCCCGTATCTTCCCGCCGTGCAGTTGCACAATGCGCCACGTGGTGTACAGCCCTACGCCCGTGCCCTTCCGCTTGAGCAGCTCGGGCGACTGCAGCCGCGAGAACCTGCGGAACAGCCGGGGCCGCTCGCTCTCGGGGAACCCCGGCCCGCTGTTCCATACCGACAGCCGCACGCCGCCGTCAACCCGCTCCAGCCGCACACGCACCTTCCCGTTCATCTCGCCGTATTTCGCGGCGTTTCCAAGCAGGTTCACCATGACAATCTGCATCAGGTTCGGATCGCACGACACGATCACCGGCGGATCCGGAACCTGCCGTTCGAGTGCCGCGCCGTTCTCCGCGAGGGCCGGCCGCACAATCCCGATCGCCGGTTCGAGCACGTCCTCGACGAAATCCACGTCGCGCGGGCGGATTTCGATCCGGCCCGCCTCCACCTGTGCAAGATCGAGATACTCGCGCACGAGTCCGAGCAGGTAGTCCGCCTTGCGAACCATCCCCTCGATCTTGTCGCGTTGTTCGGGCGCCAGGGGGCCCAGGTATTCTTCCGTCAACAGGCGCGCGTCCATGACAATCGAGCCGAGGGGACTCCGCAGTTCGTGGCTCACGAACCCGAGCATCTCGGTGTAGGCCCGGTTGGCGGCTTCGAGCTGTTCGAGACGGTAGGCCTTCTCGACAGCCTGACTCAGCCGCTCGGCCACGGCCTGGTGCAAGAGCACCTGGTGTTCGCCGTAGGCCGCGGGCATCCGGGAACTGCGGAACAGGAAGCCCACCTTGCGCCCGTCGACCACGAGCGGGCACGTCATGCTCGAACGCACGCCTTCCTGCACGAGCAGGGCCGTGGACGCGCTGCCCGGCTTGCGCTTCAGATACGCTTCGAGGTCGTTGATGATGCGAAGCCGGCCCGTTTTGCGCACGGCGGCCAGCGAGCTGCCGCGCAGATCCTCGGCGTAGCCCTTCGTGAGCAGCAGGGGCTCGTAGAGCGCCCGCGCCCAATGGGACACCACCCGCTGCCCGTTGTCTTCGAGGAAGGCCAAGCCGATCCGGTCGCACGCACAGATGCCCATGCTCTGCTCGAAGACGAAACCCATGATCGCGTCGAGCGATTCGCCCGCCGCCACGCGATGGTTCACCGTGTCCAGAACGCGCCGTTCGTCGCGCGAGAACTCGGCGTGGCGGACGTCCACCTTCTCCGGTTCGATGAACTGGAGAACCTTCTTGGGCGCATCGGGCATGTGCACCTTCCTGTGAGGCGGTTCCCGGCGGGCGCACGCTGGACGCGGCAAAGGGCGTCCGCCCTCTGCCCTACGCGGCGACGGCGCGTGCCTTCGGGCTGAACGTGTGCCGGGTTGGCTCGACGGCCCCTTACGGGGCCAGCGAACTGATGAGCGGCGTCAGGAACCAGAAGATCAGGTAGAGGAAGTACAGCACGTACTCGAGGACGGTGTACAACGGCCCGTCGCCGAGGTCAACGATGCTGGGCAACTCGGGTAACGTCAGTTTTGGCATATCGCGCACTCCTAATTCCGGCCCGTACTATAGCATATTGCCGGAGCGGGCTTGAACTGGCTTGAATTCGGGCCGGCGGGCCGCTACCGTGGCGCGATTGCGCCGGAACCATGAGGGACAAGTCCAATGAGCGTTCGAATCGAGACGACATACGGCAACGACGCCACGCCCTGGTTGCGCGGCAATCTCCATACGCACAGTACGAACAGCGACGGGAACCGGGCGCCGCAGGCCTTGGTGGACGAATACGCCGCACGGGGCTACGACTTCCTCATGCTGAGCGATCACGACGGGTTTACGGATCCCGACGAACTCGACAGCCGCGGGATGACCCTCGTGCCGGGCGTCGAGGTGTCCGCAGAGGGGCCACATCTCCTGCATGTGGGTGCCCGTGCCGCCGTCGAGCCCAACCCCGATCGACAGAAGGTGATCGATGCCATCAACGCCGAGGGCAACGGGAAGCCCGGGGCGCCCTTCGCCGTCATGGCCCACCCGAACTGGGAGAAGCACTTCAGTCATTGCCCGCAGGAGAAGCTCGAGGAATGGCAGGGCTATGCGGGGATCGAGGTGTGTAACGGCATCTGCCAACTCGTCGAAGGCAGCGGACTTGCCACGGATCGGTGGGATATGCTCCTCGGCAAGGGCCGGAGAGTGTGGGGGTACGGCAACGACGACTGCCACAAGGAGTTCCACGACGCGCAGGCGTGGAACATGGTTCAGAGCGACGCGCGCGACGCCACGGCCATCATCGACGCGCTACGGCAGGGCCGCCATTACGTCAGCACCGGCGTCATTATCGAGCGGATCCGCGTCTACGGCGACACGATCCATCTCGTCACAAAAGACGCCCAGCGAATCATCGCCATTTCGGACTGGGGACGGCGCCAGGCCTGGGCCGATGCCGCCGAGATGCATTTCACCGTCCCCGCCGATGCCGCGTACCACTATCTCCGGTTCGAGTGCTGGGGCGGGGGCGAAGCCATGGCGTGGACGCAGCCTTTCTTCGTCAAGACGGACGCCTGACGATACGCGCGCAATCCCGCCGGCTCAGAACTGGACTTTGGGCGCCTGACGCGCGGCCTCATCCTCCAGTTCGAAGTACTCGCGTTCCTTGAATCCGAACATGCCGGCGACGATGTTGTTCGGGAACACCTTCACTTTGTTGTTGTTCTCGCGCACATTGCCGTTGTAGAACCGGCGGGCCGCCTGGATCCGATCCTCCGTATTGGCCAGTTCCTCTTGGAGCTGCAGGAAGTTCTGATTGGCCTTCAGATCCGGATAGGCCTCGAGCCGCACCATCAGGTTGCCCAGGGCCCGGCTCAGCAGGTTCTCCGACTGGGCCTGTTCACCCGGCGTGCCGGTGTTGTGGACACAGTCCTGGCGTAGGCGCGTCACCTCCTCGAGCAGTTCCCGCTCGTGGGCGGCGTAGCCTTTGGCCGTGGCCACCAGATTCGGAATGAGGTCATAGCGACGCTGCAGTTCGGTGCCCACGTTTGCCCATGCGTCATCGCAGTGGTTCCCGATCTTGATCAGGCCGTTGTACACCCCGGCCACGAGCGCGCCGATCACGACCGCCCCCCCGAGAAGCACCAATCCAATCACTAAGGCCGGCATTCGCGTCCCTCCTCCCTGTACGGCCCCCGCCGGGCCGCGTTATCCCCGATACGCGTTATCCCCGATACAAGTACTCCGGAAACAGGTTCCGGATCTCCACCAGTTGCCGGAGCCGTCCCGGGATCTGCTCAGGTTTCAGCCGCGCCGGACAACTCACCGACACGCATCGCTCCTCGATCTCGATCGAGATGTCCCTATGCCGCAGCAGATACTCCATCATCCGTGTGTGGCAGACGTCGTACGCGAACTTCTTGTCGCGGGAACGCACGACAAAGGCCTTCGAGAACTCGATGGACTCGAAGTCGATGTCGTCGAATCCGAGCATCTGCCCGAACCGCGAGAGGATGTTCTCGGGATAGATGCGCAGTTCCGGGAACACCCGCTCCTGTTCGAGCAGGAAAAAACTGAAATAGTGGTGATCCGTCTGCCGGCGCCCCTTCGAGTCCGTCGAATACGTCTCGTAGTGGAAGTCGAAAGCGTGGACGGGATAGCCCTCGAACTGGCCTTCCAGGATGTTGAAGGCATAGCGATTGCTGCCTTGCCGGAGCTTGTCGAGGAACTTGTAACGCTGCGCCAGGGAGGCATCCCGTTTGGTGTAGCGCAAGCCCAGTTCCTGGGCGATGCGCTGAAAGGCTTCCCGCCGCTTCTTCTCTCCCAGGTATCCCAGAATGCCCAGAACAATGACGAGCAAGAAGAAGGCGCCAAACAAGACGAACGGCAACGCGGGTACCCCCATTATCGAAGCTCCCTCTTCCCCGGTCATGACACGGGCTCCCTCTCACAAAACCCGCTCCGGCTATGGTACCCTACCGCGGCCGTCAGTGCAAAGGGCCGGAACACAGGGTGGCATCGGGGCACGGGATTTCGTACTATACCCGGGCCGGGCGGGCGCGCTATGGGGGCTCCACAGGCCCGGCCAACCGATTCCTGCGCCGGGCCGTTCCTGCCTTGACAGGGCCGGTGAGGGTGGGATAGGATGGGGCGACGTTACGTCGACATTGTGTCAACACTGCGTCGGCGGCCGCGCATGGTGGCCGCCAAGCGATACAGGGGGATTGCGGCATGCTGTTCCACACCTGGCCGTTCCTCCTGTTCATTCTGATTGTCTATCCCGTCTATCTGGCCACGAGGGGGACGCGCCTCCAGTGCCCGTGGCTGCTCACGGCCTCCTACGTCTTCTATGGCTGGTGGAACCCCCTCTACCTGCTCCTTATCCTCTACTCGACGGCCGTGGACTACGCGGCCGTGCTCATCATGGCGCAGTGGGGACGACGGCGTCTCGGGCTCGTGCTCAGCATAGTCAACAACCTCGGACTCCTGGGCTTCTTCAAGTACGGCGGATTCGCCGCGGAGAATCTCAACGCCCTCTTGGGGTGGATGGGCATCCCCCTTGCCATCCCGGCGCCCGACGTATTGCTTCCTGTCGGCATCTCCTTCTTCGTGTTTCAGTCCATGAGCTATACCATCGACTTCTACCGGGGAAACGTCGAGAAGGAACCGAGCTTCATCCGCTATGCCACGTTCGTGTCGCTGTTTCCACAGCTGGTGGCGGGCCCCATCGAACGGGCCCGGGAGTTGTTGCCGCAGTTGCGCGGGAAACCGGAGGTAACCTGGGAGGACGTCACCGACGGCTTGTCCCTCTTCGTGCTCGGATGGTTCAAGAAGGTGGCGTTGGCCGACTACCTGGCCGTCTACGTGGACGAAGTCTACGGCGTGCCCGATCTGTACGGGGCCCCGGCCCTATTGCTGGCCACGTTCGCCTTCGCGTGGCAGATCTATTTCGACTTCAGCGGATATACGGACATGGCCCGCGGCGTGGCGCGCATGATGGGCATCCGGCTGATGCTGAACTTCAACAACCCGTATCTGGCTGCGGGCCTCGGCGAGTTCTGGCAGCGCTGGCACATCAGTCTGTCCACCTGGTTCCGCGACTACGTGTACATTCCCCTCGGCGGGAACCGGCGAGGCACGGCCCGCATGTATGCCAACATGGTGATCACGATGGTGGTGTCGGGCCTGTGGCACGGCGCGGAATGGAACTTCGTTATCTGGGGCGCCCTCCACGCCGGGGGCCGGATTCTGACGCGGGAACTGGAGCGTACGGCGTTCTATCGGGAACGGGTGCCCCGGTGTGTGCGGCAGGCACTGGTGTTTCTCTTCGTGTGTTTCTGCTGGGTGTTCTTCCGCGCCGATACGTTCCACGACGCGGTCGTCGTCTTGAAGCGGATGGCAACCGGCGGATTCGCGGATCCGGCGTTCCCGCTCCTGATGCTGGGGTTGATCGTCTCCATCTGGGCATATCAGTTCGTCTACGAGTCCCGCCTGCGCGCCTGGGTAGAGCGGGGGCCGGTGACGGTGGCGCTCGCGGCGGCCATGTTACTGTATATTGTGCTTTTCTGCGGCTCGAGCAATGAGGCCTTCATCTATTTCCAGTTCTAAGCGCATGAACCAGGAGGAGTCTCAATCATGTCCGACAGGATCCGGAGATGCGCGGCCTACGCGATGCCGGCCGTTCTGCTGGCGGCGTTCGCCTGCGTGAGCGCCCATGCAGCGGAAACGCCGGCGGCCCCAAAGCCGGTAACGACCGCATCGGGTGTCGAGATGGTTCTGCTACCCGGCGGCACATTCTCGATGGGCGACAACGACGGCGAGGTGGATGAGCCCGAGCACCGCGTCACCGTCAGCCCGTTTTACATCGACGCCCACGAGGTCACGCAGAGTGAATACGAGCGCGTGATGGGGGAGAACCCGTCGAAGGTCAAGGGCGACAAGAATCCGGTGGAGCAAATCCGGTGGTCGGACGCGGTACGGTACTGCAACGCCCGTTCCCGCCAGGAAGGGCTCGAGCCGGCCTACGATCTCAAGAACTGGACGTGCCGGTTCGATGTGGACGGATACCGGCTCCCCACCGAGGCCGAGTGGGAGTATGCCTGCCGGGCGGGCACCGATTCGGCCTATTCCTTCGGCGATGGCGAGGCCGCCCTCCCCCAGTACGGGTGGTTCGAACGGAACGCCCGGGGCAAGCCGCGGCCCACCGGCACGCGCAAGCCCAATCCCTGGGGCCTGCACGATATGCACGGCAACCTGTGGGAATGGTGCAACGACTTCTACCAGGTGGACTATTACGCCAACAGCCCGGACACGGATCCCCGCGGGCCGGCGTCGGGCGAGAAGAAGGTGCTTCGGGGCGGATGCTGGAACTCCACCCCGGACGCGTGCCGGGCCGCCTACCGCTACAACGAGGATCCCGCCTATACCGACGCGTGCTTCGGCTATGACATCTACGGGTTCCGCTGCGTGCGCAGCTATCGCGGCGAACCGGCCAAGTGAGGAAACGGCAACCGTGACGGATCGAGAGCCGACAGAGGCGCCGTTCAGCTCGAACGCCATCCGGCTGACGGGGCGGCAGTGGCTTGCCACGGGCGCAATCGTCCTGGCGGTGTGCCTGCTCGTCTCGCCGGTGTGGCGGCTCGTCGAACCGTTCGAGCCGGGCGCCGACTATCGTATTCCCTATGCGCTGAACAGCGACTACTGGCACTTCGCCCGGTATTGCCGGGATGCCGCGGGGGACGACAGGATCCTCGTCGTGGGCGATTCCGTGATCTGGGGGGAATATGTCCGGCCTCAGGACACGCTCAGCCATCATCTCAACCGATTGGCCGGGGACGAGCGCTTCGCCAACCTGGGCGTGAACGGCACCCATCCGGCCGCGCTGGACGGCCTGGTTCGGTACTATGCCCGCGCCGCAGCCGGGCGGCGCGTGCTGATCCACTTCAATCCGCTCTGGATGAGTTCACCCCGGCGCGATCTCCAGGCCCAGAAAGAGTCCCAGTTCAACCACCCGGAACTCGTGCCCCAGTTCATGCCGCGCATTCCCTGCTACAAGGCCCCGTTCGCCGAGCGGATGGGCATTGCCGTCGAGCGCCACCTGCCCTTCCGCGCCTGGATCAACCACATGAACGTCGCCTACTTCGACGACATGGATCTGGCGAACTGGGCTATCGAAAACCCTTATGCGAATCCGCTCTCGCGCATCACCTGCGAGACGCCCGCCCCCACGGAGGACGCGCGCCATGAGAACACGCCCTGGAACGAACGCGGCATCAAGGCCACGGAGTTCGACTGGGTGGCGCCTGTGGATTCGTTGCAGTGGCGGCTGTTCTGCGACACCCTCGCCACCCTCGTCGCGCGCGGCTGCCACGTCTTCGTGCTCGTGGGGCCGTTCAACGAACACATGCTGACGCCCGAGGGCCGGGAGGCCTACGAGGCAATCAAGAGCGACATCGCGGCCCGGCTGTCGGAGAACACGAGTCTCTACGAGGTGCTGCCGCCCCTGCCGAGCGAGTTGTACGGGGACGCGAGCCATCCGCTGCCGGACGGCTACGCGCAGATGGCATCCCACCTGTACGCGCAGGACTCATTCAGCCGGTTTGCAGCGGGCGAATCGTAGCGCCCGGGCCGCCCCGGCCTAGTCGAGCGAGCGGCCCAGCCCGTACGTCCAGTCCGCCGTGCGATAGCCCAGGTTGCTGTAGAACAGGAAGGCCCGGTGGTTGCCCAAGGACGTGCTGATGGCGGCGTGGCGGTAGCCGGCCGAGCGCATCTCCCACAACGCCCGCTGCAACAGGTACTTACCAAGGCCCGCCCCCTGCGCATCCTCCTCGACGCCGAGCCACACGGTGAACATCCAGTCCTGCGCCTCCTCGGCCGAACTGTACTCGCCGCCGCACACGTTCTCGCACACGCCCAGCTGGCGGCCGTCGCGGACAGCGCGCACCACCAGGCCCGGGCGCTCGCCCTTGCCGCTAGGCCATTCCACGGACACGTCGAGCGGCGGATGGGGTTCGGCAGGCTGCTGCACCGTACACGCGGGCCAGTCCAGGAACACCTCGCCCCCGATCCGGGCGTAGCCATTGAAACCCAGGAGCGCCAACTCGCAATCGAGCCGCTCCGACAGGAAAGCGGCCCGGAAGTGGTAGCAGCCAAGCCGGTACTGCTGCGGAAACGCCTCAATTCGCGCCACGCCCTGCCCGCGGAGATGGCTCTCCGCCGCGTCGAGGAGGGTTTGGCCCACCCGCCGCCTGCCCCGTTCATACCAGAGAAACCGGATCACTCCGATGTCCTCCTCGCGAGACCGCCCGACGCCCACGTCTGCGAAGCCGGTAACACGCCCCCCGCTTCGAGCCACGAAGGCCGCCTTGTCGCGCAGCGGCTCCGTCTTCGGCGAGTCCGGGCCGGCCTGGATCGCCGCGTTGAACTCCGCGGCCTCGACGCGATGGCAGTGGGGCACCGCCCGAACCGCGTCGCTGTACGCCATGGCAACCTCTTCGCTGTGTTCGATGCCGTATGATTGAATGTCCATGCCCTGCCCTCCCCGATGCCGTTGTGTCCATCCACGGTATCACGCCCCCGGCACGGGCCGCAACCGGCGTCGCGCGGCACCCGAGCCCGTCGACTGCGCATCCGCGATCGCACGCCGCGTTTGCACGCCGTCGCCCGGGTGTGCTACTCTCTGCCCCGTTTCGGAACGGCCTGCACAGAAGGCGCTTAGCCCCGGTTGATGGGTGCAGCCGGCGGGTGCGGTTCGAGTCCGGGCGCTGTCCGTGTTTTCGTGCCTGTGGGCCGGTTTCCACCTCATTCTCGGAGGACTTCTAGGACATGCAGAACTTCTTGCGGAAGCATCAGAAGAAAATCCTGATTATCGGGGCGATTCTCATCATCCCGTCGTTCGTGTTGTGGGGCGGCGGCTTCGGCCGCTCCAAGAAAGGGAGCAGCGGCGATGGCACGGGCCAGATAGCCGCCATTGCGCGCGTCGGCGACAGTGTCATCTCGCCGCTCGATTTTCGTGAGGCCCTCCAGCAGGAGGTCCAGCGGCGCGCCCAGTACGGCCAAGTGCCCACCGTCGAGGGCCTCGTCGCGGACGGCACCGCGGAGCGGGTGCTCACCGGCCTCGTGAACCGCGAGATGCTCCGCGCGCAGAGCGCCGAACAGCCCTTCGCATTCCATCGCGACTTCCTCATCGAGCGGCTCAAAGAGGCCCCGGATTTCAGAGATCAGGACGGCAACTTCGATGCCGCCCTCTGGAACTCCTACGTCGACAACGAAGACATCAACTGGAACGGCATGTACGAGTGGGTGGCGAATCAGGTGCGGCAAGGGCTGACGGTGGCCGAGATGACGGCCTCGGCCCGCGTGCTCGACAGCGACCTCCGCGAGCAGTTCGAGCAGGATCAGACGGCGATCCAGGTGCGGTATGTGGACGTCAGGCCGCCCATCGAGCCCACCGAAGAGCAGATCCAGGCCCAGTTCGACGAGAATCCCGCCCTGTATGACCTTCCAGAGCAACGGATTGCCGACTTCGTCGCGGTGTCCCTCGAGCCGCCCCGTCCCGAACTCGTGGACGAACTCGCCCGCCGGGCCAAGGCCGGCGAGGACTTCGCGGAACTGGCCGTGGCCCATTCCCAAGGCGCCCAAAAGGACGAGGGGGGCGATCTCGGCTGGATCCGGGAGGACGCGGACTTGCCCGAGCACCTGGCCGCGCTGTTCACACTCGAGATGGGCGCCGTCAGCGATCCGATCCAGGGGCCGGGCGGCTACTATCTGTACAAAGTCGAGGAGGAGCGCACGGACGAGGCCTCGGGACAGCGCGAAGTCCATGCCCGGCAGATTCTCATCCGGCCTGAGCTGAGCGATGAGGAGCGGGCCGCCCGCGAACAGCAGGCCGCCGACGCGGCCGCGAAGGCGCGGGACGCGGCCGATCTGGCGGCTGCGGGATTGCCCGTGCAGAAATCGGGCCCGTTCTCGCGGCGCACGATGCAGATTGAGAACCTGCCCCCCGAGGACGCCGGCGCGTTTCGGATGGCGGTGTCGGATCTTGGGTTGGGGGACGTGTCCGACGTGATCAAGGCGCGCCGCAACCTCTATGTGGCCAAAGTCGTTGAGACGATTCCCGCCCAGCCGCAGACGCTCGAACAAGTGCGCGATCGCGTGGTGGCGGACGCCACGCGCCGAATCGAGCGCTCGCAAGAGTACGCGGGGCGTGTGCGGGAATACGTCGAGCAGATCCAGGAAAAGGCGAAGTCGGCCGATGACGTGGCCGCCATGTTCCCCGAACTCAAGGCACAGGTTCAGCAGACACCCGAGTTCACTCTGCGGAGCTACGACTATCAGTCCGGCCCGATGTGGCGGCCTCAGGATGTGTTCGACGCGCTGGCGGGCGGCGAGCCGGGCGCGTTCGGCGGGCCTGTCCAGGACTACATGGGCACGCTGTACTTCGTGCAGCTTGTGAAGCGCACCGCGCCGGATGCCGAGACGCTGGATGCGGCCTGGCAGGAAGAGAAGAAAGATCGCCTGCAGATGGCCCTCATGCGCGCCCAGCAGGAACGCCTCGAGGATCGCCTCCTCGACATGCGGCAGCGGGGCTCATGGCAGCTCGATCAGGAGGCCTTCCTGCAGGTTCTCGGCCTCGGCCAGGAGGAGCCCGCCGAAGAGCCGGCTGCGGAGGGTGAAGAGGCACCGGCGGCTGAAGGAGAACCTGACGACGCGGCGGCGGACGCACCTGCCGCTGACGCCCCCGCGGCCGACGCACCCGCGGCCGACGTCCCCGCCGCCACCGGCGAGGCCCCTGCGGAGTAAGGCTGGAGCGAATTCAGGGAAATCAGTGCCCCGGAACGCGGGAGATCGTGTTCCGGGGCAGTTCTGTTGTTGAGGAATGGGCGTAACCGGGTTCGAGCACACGCCTTTCGCCGGAGTCAACGCGGCGCTTGATTCGTGAGCGGCCTCGCCGTACACTCGCGCGGTCATGCTGAAACCCCATCACAGACAATATGCGGCCGTGTTCCTGTTCGATCTCTCCATGGTGGCCGGGCTCACGGTGTCGCCTTTCTACATCTTCCACTTCCTCGGTGGCGGCGCGCTCATGTCGGGCGTCGTCACCGGGCTGCAATGGGGGCTGTACGCGGCCTCCTGTCTGCTCTCGGCGCGCCACGTGAGCCGGGCGCGGAACGGCCTGTCCTGGGCGGTGGCGGGTGCGGCCGGCTTTGCCGTGCTGTTCCCGCTGGCCCCGCTCGTGAAGAACCCATACTTCTTCGGCGTTCTCACGACGACGGCCATGGCGAGTACCGGGCTGTTCTGGCCGGCCATGCAGGCCTGGATCGGCGCCGAGCCCGACCGCCGGCTCCGGTTGCGCCGGATGTCGCACTACAACCTGTCATGGACGGTTGGCCTGACGATCGCGCCGATTCTCGCCGGGCCGCTGTACAATGCCGATTACCGCCTGCCGTTCCTGCTCGTGTTCGCCACGGCCGCGGGGGCCATGGCGCTCGTGATGAGCCTGCCCCACGAGTCGAAGCATTTCCAGGCGCCTACCGAGGAGATGATCGCGGCCCACGCGGCCCATGATCGGGAAAGCGAGGCCCATCTCCCGACGGCCTGGGGCGCCCTCCTCATCGGGTGTGCGCTGATCGCCGCCATGTGCGCTGTGTTCTCCTTGCGCATGGAGGAACTCGTGAAGGAAAGCCGGCTGAGCCTGCTGTGGCGCCCAACGGACGCGCCGCTCGCGGGCACGGCGGTGACGTACTTCGCGTGGCTCGCGCTGATCATGTATGCAACGCGCGCGGGCACGTCGCTGGTGATGGGCGTAACGCACCTCTGGCAGCACAAGTTCTGGTTGCTGGCCCTGACGCAGGTGGCTGCGGGAGGCGCGTGCTGGGTGTTGGCGCAGACGAGCAGCCTTGCCGTGATGATCGTGTGCGCCTTGGCGATCGGCGTGGCCGCGGGTGTCAGTTTCT
>JAFGTL010000175.1 GCA_016934125.1 Candidatus Hydrogenedentota bacterium | reverse complement strand
TTCTGGGAGAAGACAGACGCGGAGGACGAGGCCTGTGGGGGGGTGGAGTTACCCGAATCTGGGGAGAGCCTGCCCGCGTCAAGGGGTTTCTGCTGCGACATGGCGTGGCCGTGCGGCACACGCGAGAGTGGGGTGCGCCGTGTGAGACTGAGCCGTCGCGCGTCTCTCCTGGGGAGCGGTGCGTGCAGACGACGGGATCGGTGACTGAAGGGACGGGGGCTACTTGTAGCGGTAGGTGATGCGCCCTTTGGTGAGATCGTAGGGCGACATTTCGAGTTTCACGCGATCACCGGGGAGGATGCGGATGAAGTACTTCCGCATTTTGCCGGAGATGTGCGAAAGCACCATGTGGTCGTTCTTCAGCTTCACGCGAAACATGGCGTTCGGGAGGCATTCGACTACCGTTCCCTCTACTTCTATGGCTTCTTCTTTCTGCATACGGTGTATTCGATTCCTTTTTCCCTGGCCCGACTCCTATCCGGAGGCCGTGTGTCACGACGGGCGAAACACGCCTCCGCGCTTTGGAGGGGACTCGTTCCCGGCCCCTGCCACGCGTGCCTATCCGCCCCGGCGGAAGAAACGGGGCAATCCTCACTCACAGCGGGACTTAGGCTACCACGTTCGGCCCCCGGGGGTCAAACTTGTCCCACGGCCTGAGGCGCCAGGACGGGCCTACATCTCCTTCGTCCAGACTTGGCGGTCGATGAGTTGGATGTAGTCCGACCAGGCGCGGCCTTTTTCGCGGGTTTCGTCGACGAGGCGGGCGAAGGCGTTCACCTGGGCGCCGAGGTTGTCGATGTGGAAGAGGACGAGGGCCTCGAGGGTTTTGGGGACGACGGGCGATCCGTTCTCCTGGCTGCCGTGGTGGGCGAGGATGCAGTGCAGGAGCTGGAGCCGGAGGGCGTCGGGGAATCCGTCGATGGCGGCGATGGCCTTGTCGACGATCTCGGCGCCCATGGTGAGGTGGCCGAGGAGGCGCCCCGCGGTGGTGTATTCGACAAAGAGGCCGCGGGTGAGTTCGTCGAGCTTGCCGATATCGTGGAGGAGGATGGCGGTGAGGAGGACGTCGCGATCGATCTCGGGAAACACGTCGCAGGCGGTGACGGCGAGCCGGGCCATTTCGAGGCAGTGCTGCACGAGCCCGCCGTGGCCGGCGTGGTGCCATCGCTTGCCGGCCGCGGCCGCGCAGAACCGATCCGCGAAGGAGTGATCGTCGAGGAACGCGTGGATCAGCTTGACGAGCCACTCGTTTTGGACGGATTCGAGGATGGCGCGGAACTGGGCGAAGGTGTCGGCGACATCGTCGGGGATGTGAACGAGATCGGCGAGGTTGTATTCGCCTTCGCGGAGGGGGAGCACGCGCTGGACGCGGATCTGGAGGCGTTCCTGGTAGGTGGACACGGTGCCGCGGACGCTCACGACGTCGCCCAGTTCGAACTGGCTCGCGATGCTCTCGGCGTTGTTCCACAGAATGCCGCCGACTTCGCCGGTGCGGTCTTTGAACACCATGCCGAGGAATTTGCCGCCGTTCTGCTGATCGCGGAGGTCTTTGCGGATGGCGACGAAGTAGTCGTCGATCACGTCGCCGTCTTGAAGGGTTTCTACGAATTGTCGTTTGCTGTGTGTTGTCATGGCGGGTAGCCTACCTTCTTGCACCGGCCCCTTGCAAATTGCATACGCACGCATTACGCTGTCCACTCGAGTAAACCGGGCCAAGGGGGAACCGATCGATGACTACGATGAATGCCGCCGTGTTGTTGACGCGTGAGATGCAGGCCCATTGCTTCGCGGAGACCGATCTCGCGCGGATTGCCGCCGTCACCGGCCTGCGGCCCGCCCCGGGCGACGCGTTGGACGACGGGGCGCAACTCGCCGCGATCCAGGGCGCCGAAATTATCATCACCGGTTGGGGCACGCGGCCGCTCACGGCCGAGATGCTCGATGCGGCGCCGGATTTGAAGTTCATGTTCCACTCGGCGGGTTCGATCAAACACCTGGTGTCGGGAGAGTTCACGGCGCGCGGTATCCGGGCGTGCTCGGCGCGTACGGCCCTGGCTACGGGGGTGGCCGAGTTCGCTTTCGGCGAGATGCTCGTCTCGATGAAGTGCGGATGGCAACTGGCCGCGGCGACGCAGCAGGGGCAATGGGATCGCGCCGCGGTGCAGGATCGGATCTGCGAACCCTACGGGGCAACCGTGGGGCTTGTGGGGGCGAGTTGCGTGGGCCGTGAGATGATCCGCCTGTGCCAGACACTCGAGTTGGGGGCGCTGCTGCTCTACGATCCGTACGTGTCGGACGCGGATGCGGCGGAACTCGGCGTCGAAAAGGTGGATCTGCCCGAACTGATGGGGCGGTCGGACGTGGTATCGCTCCATTCGCCCGCCACGGAGGAATGCCGGCACCTGATCAACGCGGAGAACCTGGCGCTCCTGCGCGACGGGGCGATTTTCATCAACACGGCCCGAGGCATGTGCGTGGATGAGGCCGCGTTGATCGCGGAACTCGAGGCCGGCCGGATTTTCGCCTGCCTCGACGTCACCGATCCGGAGCCGCCCGAGGCCGGCAGCCCGCTCTACGCGCTGCCGAACTGTATCCTGACGCCCCACATCGCGGGGAGCGTGAAGCAGAACGCGCTGCGCCAGGGCCGGCTGGTGGCGGATCAAATCGAGGCGTTTGTCCGGGGCGATGCCCCCTACGACGAGATCGACCTTAGCCTGCTCGATAGAACAGCTTAGGAAACCGGCTCGGATTGGCGGCCCGCCGCCGGCCGCGCGGCGATCAGTGGGGCTCTTCAGGTGTGGTGTCCGCCGGGGAAGGCTGGGCCGGCGCCTCGCCCGCAGGCTCTGCGGCCGGTGCGGCATCCCCCCGATCGTCGCCCGCGGCGTCGCCTTCGGCGGCATCGTCTTGGCCCGCCGGGGCGATGGGGCCGCGGCCGACGCTGAACAGGAAGATGCGCCCTTCGGGACGCGCCTGGCCCTCGAGGGCGCCCCAGTGGAGGGCGTAGGTGCCGGGCTCGAGGGGGCCGGTGAAGCGTACGTGGAGCAGGAGCGCGTCCGGCTCGTCGATGGGCACGACGGATACCGGAACGGCCCGGGAGGGCTTCCAGACGGTGACGGTGTCCGAGCCGGCCACGGCTTCTTCGAGGATCACCTCGGCCAGGTCGAGGCGTGTCAACTTCACGCCGTACCGCGGCATGTTGTGGCAGATGATGACGGGTTCTTGATCGGCCGTCTCGAGTTCGGGCCACTTCTGCGTGCCGAACACAACCTCCCCGTTGGCCAGGACAAACGCATCGGGCTGAACGGGTTTGGTGGCGCGATACCGGTAGTTCTCGAAGATGTGGACGCCGGCGTTGCCGGGAAGGGGCCATAACTCGACGGGCGTCGCGAGCACGGGCCGATAGGCTTCGAGCTGGGCCTCGAGGATGCCGGGGGTGTAACCGGTCTTGGCGAAATGGAGCACCACCCGGCCCGGCCGGAACTTGATCCGGTATTCGCCCAGGCCGTTCGTCAGCGCCTGGTAGCTGGATCCTTCGACACTGACGGCGACGCCGGGGAGCGCATCGCCCTTCACGTCGACGACGCGGCCCTCAATCCGCGTCGCGCCACACCCGGCAAGCACGAGGCCGGCCCCGAGCACGAGCAGCGGCATCAGCAGAGGCCGCGGATGGGCGCCACGGAGCGGGGCCGTTCCCGTTGAAGCCGGCACGTTCTCGTCCTTTCTCTGCATCGCTCACGGGCGGAGGTTCAGGCGGCGCGCGATCCGGCCCGCGGCCTATTGGGCGGCCATGAAGTCCGCGCTGATCCGGGCGCTGTCAACGGGATCGCCTGCGCACCGATCCTGTTCCACGATGTACCACTTGACGCCGGCCTCGCCCGCGGCGGTGAAGATGGGCGCCCAGTCGATCACGCCTTGGCCGACCTCGGCGAAGGTGTGGGGCTCGCCGGGCGTCATGTCTTTCACGTGGAGCAGGGGGCAGCGGCCTGCATACTTGCGGATCAGTGCGACGGGATCCTCGCCGCCGTCGCGCACCCAGTAGGTGTCGATCTCCGCGGCTACGTGGGCGTCTTCGGTTTCCTCGAGGAGGTAGTCGAGGATGTAGCGATCGCCGATCCGCCCGAATTCGTGGGCGTGGTTGTGGTAGCAGAGGGTGCATCCGGCGTCATGGAGGGCGGCACCGCCCAAGGCAAGCTTCTCCGCCACCTGGCGCCATCCCTCCTCGTCCGGCGCGCCGGCCGAGACGACGGCGTACGATGTGCCCAGGACGCCGAGCACCTCGAGCACCGCGCCGGGCTCCCCGGCGATCTGATCCAGGCCGAAATGGCTGCTGGTGACAGTCAACCCGGCATCGGCGAGCATTGCGGCGGCCTCGTCAGGCGTGTGGCCGCCGAATCCCGCCAATTCCGCGGCGTCGTATCCGATTTCCTTTACGCGCCGGACGGTGCCCGCGAAGTCCGCGTCGAGTTGTTCGCGAACCGTGTAGAGTTGAAGGGCAAAGGGGCGACTCGACATAGCTTCTCCTTGCTGTTTCGCCGGGGGCCTGGCTGGGGAGCAGGCCCGGCGCATCCTGCGTCGCGCGCGTCGCTAGACGTTCGCCTTGAGGAACTCGTAGCTGGCCTGCACGCTGTCCCATACGTCGCCGTCGCAACTGTCCTGTTCGTACACGTACCACTCGACGCCGGCTTCGCTGCCGGCGGCGAAGATGGCGTCCCAATCGAGGGCGCCGCGGCCCAACTCGGCAAACCGCGACTCGCCCTCCTTGGGGGCCGGTTTCATGTCTTTGGCATGCACCACCGGGCAGCGGCCGGCGTACTTGCGGAGATAGGCCGCGGGATCGCCGCCGCCTGCGTGCACCCAGCCCAGATCGAGTTCGGCATACAGGTTCTGCGCGCCGGTTTCGCCGTAGAGGACGTCGAGCTTGGGCCGATCGTCGCCGGGGAACTTCTCTTCGACCTCCCAGGCGTGGTTGTGATACGAGAGGCGCATGCCGGCTTCGCGGAGCTTGGCGCCGATGGCTTCGAGGCGGCGGGCGCCGTTCAGCCAACCCTCGAGCGTGTCGCGGCAGTCGCCCATCATGCCGCCGGGGGCGACGTCCTTGGTGCCGACGGTGTTCCAGAAGGCGATCTGGGCTTCGATGTCCTCCTCGAAGGGCTCCATGCTCGTGTGGGCGGCGATGGCCTGGAGCCCGGCGGCGTCGAGGGCCTTGCGGATCTCGTCGGCGGGCAGGGGGGGCATACCGCTCCACTGGACATACTCAAAGCCGATATCGCGAACGCGTTTGAGCGTGCCGAGGAGATCTTCCTTGGCCGGTTCGCGCACGGTGTACAGAATGATGGCAAAGCCTTGATCGCTCATTACGGATCTCCTTGTCGGGTAGGGCGCTTACGGGTGTCATTGTCCACGCGGTGGCGGTGTAAGTCAAGACACGGACGGCCAGGGACGGGGGGCGGGAGGCCCGGCGTCCGTCTACAATCGGATCTCGAACGTGAGCACCTGGTAGGGGCGGCATCGGTAGCGTATCGCACCGCGCACCAACCGGAGCGGTTTCAGCCGGCGTTCGTTGAGATCCGTCGCGTAGGCGGCCCGGATCGGGCGGAACGCCTTGAGCGTGGCGGACACGGCCGGGCCGCCGGGATTGTAGAGGCGCACGATGAGGCTGTTGCGTTTCTCGGACTTCTTGACGGCACTCAGCACGATGCCCTCGCTGCCGGGATCGATGAGACTGGCCTGTTGCGGAAGCCGGCCGCGCCGTGGCACGGGGCGGTGGGGCTGGGCGCACAGGAATTCGCTGTCGCGCATGAAGGCGAGTTGGCGCGGATCGGTGCCGCCCGAGATATCGCACCGTGTGGTGACGACGTCGACGTTGTGGCGCCGCGCTTCGTGAATCACCTCGGGCCATCCGCCCGGGTGGGCCATGAAGGCGTAGCGGAACTGCATGGGCCGGAGGCACTGGCCTTCCGGGGCCGGCGCAGGCGGGCCGGTGTGTCCCGGCCGGGTGACGAGATCGCCGCAGGAGATCCAGCCGGTGCTGCGGAACAGTGTCTGGGCGAGCGTCACCGTGGGGCCGGGCACCGCCTCGAACTCGGGCAGGCCGAGGTTGATGATGGCGAGCCCGGCGGCGCCGTCGCTCACATTGGCGAACCGCCCTTGGTGCTGGGTGGGGTAGGGGGGCATCGCGCCCTTGGGCGGCGGGAGCGGGATCGGGCGTTCGAGGACAGCGTAGTGCCCGTCGACGTGGACGGTGTCCGCCTGGATGGGCGTTGGGAACAGGGCGCGGACACGGTGGTCGCGGGCGGTGTTCTCGATACGGGTGACGACGTCGATGCGCGGGGAGGCGGCCCGGCAGGTAACCTCGGACACGATCTCGAGCGTGACGCTCTTCTTGGCGCGGGCGGATCGATCGGCGGTCAGGCCTTCCGGCACGCGGAGCTTGTGCGCCACCTGCCACGTGGCCGAGAACGGGCCTTTGTACACGAGCCGGATGCGCGCCCGGGTGCCGGCGGTGGTGCGGGGCGCGTCGCCGGGCAGGGGCGACCAATTGTACTCGTCGCCCGCGTCGGCCGCCTCCTCGAACACGAGCAGGTTGCGGAACCGGGTGCCGGTGCGTTTATCCGTCATGCGGATCGAGCCGTCGGCGCCAAACCGCAACCGGAACAGATCGTTCTCGAAGGAGCGGGCGTCCGCCTTGATCGCCGCAGACACGGGCCGGGGCGCGCCTTGGCGCACATAGAGTGTCCGGTAGCCGAACGGCGGGAGGGCGAGGCGGAGGCGGATGGTATGCCGGCGGGCGCCGACTCCTTTCAGAATCTCGACCCAGGCGAGATCCTCCCGCTTCTCGAGGGCGTAGGGCACCTCGTTCCCGTCTTCGTCGTGGAGGGTGAAGCGTTTCCAGGGCTCGTCGTGGGGGCACAGATCGATGGGGATGCGAACCACCTCGTCGCGCGGTGTGCCGAGGGGGTTGAATACCATCACGGGGACGCCGTCCTGGGGGGTGTGATCGATGCCGCGGCCGATGGCGCGTACGGCATCGCGCGCGACGACGCCGCCCACCTGGCGCACGACGGCGAACCGATGTTCCATGTCGCGATGGACGGCATCGCCGCTACAACCGCAGATGTCGTCGTGGGGGTGGTTTTTGAGAAGCTCGCGCCAGGCGTGCCAGAGGAGATCCTTGGCGTAGGGCGCGCTCCCGGTGGCCCACGCGAGGGCCGAGAGCGGTTCGGCGCGCCGTTCGAGCAGATCCTCGCATTCCTGGTTGGCGATCTTGAGATACATGCGCGATGAATCGACGCCCCGGAGCAAGTCGCCGTAGGGATACCACATCTCGCCGGAGTAGCGTTTCAGGCGGGCGTCGCGGAGGCCGCGCATGGCGTCGCGGAGGCCGCGCATGGCGGCGCGGACGTAGTCTTCGAAGGAGGCGATCCGGAACCGGCATTCGGGAAACCGGGCCGCGGCGGCGCGGATGAGTTCGGGGAGTTCGGGCTGATGCTCGGAGTGATCCACGCCGTTGCACAACAGGAGGGCGCGGCTCTGGACGAGGGGTTCGAGGGCGCGGCAGGCGCGGGCTACCTGTTCCATGGCGAGGGCACGATCGAGCACCATGCCTTCCGTGTCGCCCCAGCCGATCCGATAGCCGAGGAACGCGGCGTTGTTATACCAGTGGCGCATGTGGAAGGCGACGAGGGACGATCCGTCGGGCCCGCGCCACTCGAACTCGACGGGCAAGTCGGTTCGGGACACGTCGAGCCCGCGGCCGAACACGAAGTTGTCGAGGCCGAATCCCCTCAGGATCTGCGGGAGTTGGGCGATCTGGCCGAAGGCGTCCGGGCTGTAGCCGACGGCCATGGTGTGGCCGAAGGAGGCCGAGACGGCGTGGCCGATCATGAGGTTGCGCACGAGCGACTCGGCGCTGACGAGGTATTGATCCGGGAGGACGTACCACGGCCCGACGAACAGGCGCCCCTCGCGGACAAGGCGCTTCAGCCGCGCCTCCATCTGGGGCCGGATGGCCAGGTAATCCTCGAGCACGACCGTCTGCCCGTCGAGGCAGAAGCAGGTGAAGTCCGGATCGCCATCGAGGGTGTCGCACAGGCGATCGATGAGGCGGACAAGGCGGATCCGGAACTCTTCGAAGGGGGCATACCAGGCCCGATCCCAATGGGTGTGGGGCACAACAAACGCGTTCATCCTGGGTGCCATGGGCGGTTCTCCTCGGGCTGACGGGATTGCGGGCGAGAGTGTATCAGCAATCGGGCGGGGGAGCGCAACTCGGGCCATGGCCGTGGGGCAGCGGGGGCGTGACGCCTACATCGTCTGGAGAACGAACTTGTGTGAGAGTTCGGCCACGGAAACGACGGCCGGATAGGCGCCCGGATACGAGACGTAGGCCACGTGCCCGTCGCTGTACATCACCTCTGTGCCGAGGGTGCCCGAACTCGTGTCGCGCAAGTCGGTGGAAAGGTATTCCCAGGCCATCGGCGCGGGCGCCCCGTTCGAGGCGGTGCCGTGGATCAGCCGATCCACCGGTTCGAGATTGAACTCGGTGCCTTCGTCGTCTTCCGCGATCAGGTAGCCGGAATCCGTGTACTCGAGGGGGTCGGTTGCGTTCATGTCGATGAGGGTGAACCAATAGGCGCGGAACTGCGCCTCGGTTCGCACGACGTAGAGCATTTCCGTGATGATGAGGGGATCGTCTGCCGAGCCCATGTCCTGGCGGAAGGCGGCCCGGCACTCGGCGCGGTTCGCGGCGTTCACCGGGGGCCGGGCCATGTTCGCGGTATCGGCCAAGTTGCCGATGTACCCTTGGCGCATGGACTCCTTGATCACAACCTGCTCGGCCTTGCGGCGCGCCCTGCTCAGGACGGGAAGATAGAGCGCCATCAGGATCGAGATGATGGCGATACACACCAGTAACTCGACGAGGCTGAAGCCTTTCCGATGAAACATGGCGCTTCCTCCCGGCTGTGCGTCCCGCATAGAATTGACGAGCGGCCCCTTGGGCCTACCCAGTATATCATGAACGTTTCGGGGGGCAACCGATCATCCCGCTGTCCCCTACGGGAGCAACATGCGTATCCCTTTATCCTGTAAGGCGTTATTTGCGGGGTCGGGCGCCTCGCCGTCGCGGCGAAGCATGAGGATGGCGCGGCGCTCCATGCCGATGGGCGAGAAGTACTCCACGCGGCCCAACTCGCGGTAGCCGGGGCGGGGCAGGAAGGACACCGCGTAGGTGTCGTCGAGCACCCACCATCCGAGGGGGCCGCGCTCGAGGAAACTGCGGGTTCCGTTGCGGCGCATGAACTCATCGCTCGTGTACATGCCGTTGTACTCGTAGCCGCCGTCGATCTCGAAAGGGCTGGCGCCGTGCTCGTGGAGAAGCTTGTCGATGGCCGTCCATCGGGCGCGATTCCAGGCCAGGTAGTCCTGTACGCAACACGCCGAGAAAGCGAAGTACAGGAGGCACGGCGCCAGCACGGCGGCGGCCACGGCCCGGCCCCGGCTAACGCTCAGTCCCGCCATGCACAGCACGAGCGCGGGCATCAGGCCGGTGAGCAGGTAGCGATCGTATACGTAGGGCAGCCACGGATTGTACGCCGAAGCGAAGAACAACACGGCGCTCACCAGGAGAAACCAGGCGGGCGCGGGCGGCAGTCTTTCCGCGTCTGCCGCGGCGCCTTCGGGCGCCTTATCGTGCCGTCGCATCGGCGGCATGCGCATCCACAGGCTCACGAACAGCGCGGAGGCAGACACGATCGCCATGGCCATGACGGCCCCGAGGGTGACGGGGCCTATGCGCACGGGCGTCCAGTTCCGCGCCATGATGGTGGTGTCCTGGAGGGTGAGGGGGCCGGTGCCGAGGTTGCGGAGCACGTTGGGCAGCGGGGGCACCCGCCAGCCGGGGATCGTGCGGATGTAGAGGCAGGCCACGATGGCGAAGGCAACAAAGCCGAGCCGGTGGGCGAGCGTCCAGCGCTTGCGGCGCATGAGTACGGCGCACACAAGCCCGCAGGCCGCCGGCATCAGGAACAGGCCCAGGTAGAACACGACGATGAAGGCGTACTCGACGGCGCCCGGCATGCCGCGCACGACATTCCAGACGCCGGCAACGGAAACGGAGGTGATATTCGGATGGCCTTCCACGCTCGTCGTCCACCAGAGGAGAAGCGGAACGGCCGCGGCCCATGGGGCGAGGAACGCGGCGACAGCCGCCCAATCGGGGCGGCGCCGCTTCGGTATCCAGGCGGCCACCGCGATGAGGGCGAAGGCGGCCGAACTGAGCACGCCGAAGTGGCGCACAAACAGCGCCACGACGGAGAACGCGGCCCCGAGGAATACGTCGGCGGCACGGTTCCGGTTGAGCGCGCGGACGAAGAACAGGAGCGAGAGCGCTGTCGCCGCCCAGAATGACGTCTCGGACATGAATGTATAGGACAGGTTCAGGAAGATGGGGTTGCACCACAGGATGGCGGCGCAGAGCAGGGCCGCCCGGCGGGACAGGCCGCATTCGCGGGCGGTGCGTGCCACGGCCCAGAGCGTCACGACGGCCAGGATGAGCGAGGAGATGCGGAGGATGGTGAAGCTGAATCCGAACACGGCCGCGAACGCCGCGCCGTACAGCACGTGGGCGACGAGCGTGGCCCGGGGGAACGGATGGCCCACGTAGCGGCCCTGTTCGAGCGTCCACTGGATGGCCTTGGCGTTTGTCCAGTCATCGTTGAGCGGGAACTCGCCCACGGGCGACACGAGGCAGGCCGTCGCCAACACCGCCGCGGCCACGGGCAGGATCAGCGATTCGTGGCGCAGGTGATGGCGCGCCGCCTTGAGCTTTGTCTTGATGCCGGTTTCCACGCCGTCCATTCCCCGGTTCCGCGGCCGGCCCGCCACGGGCTGCCAATCGATTATGGCCCGTTTCCGACAACGACGCAATCCGCGCCTTCAACGAGGCGGTTGCGTAATCGGGGATGGTGTGTGTTTTCGGGGGCTTGGGGGAGAGGGGGCGGTTGAACACAAAGCTACAACATAGGAAGAACGGCGTACGCCATGGCCGTTATCCACCACCCGCAGCTGCCTGATCCCCAGTCTTGGCTTTCGAGGTGCTCGCACCACAACGCAGGCCACTGGGCCCGATGGGGAGACTGTGCGCTTGTGGTTCTGGCGCAAACTGGGGATGAGTGAGGCGCATGGGGGGCGCACTGCAATCGGGCCGCTTGATTGATATAATGCCCGCCCATGGCAAAGAACTGGAAGAAGCTGAGCGACGTGGCGGGGGGAAAACTCACCCCGATGCTGCGGCAATACCTCGCCGCCAAGGTGGAAGGCGGGGATTCGCTGCTGTTCTTCCGGATGGGCGATTTTTACGAGCTTTTCTTCGAGGACGCCGTGGAGGCGGCGGAACTGCTCGGCATTGCGCTCACATCCCGGGACGCGGTCAACAAGGATGATCGGATTCCGATGGCGGGCGTGCCGGTGCGTGCGGTGGACACGTACATCGCCAAGGCGATCCGGGCCGGGCGGACGGTGACGATCTGCGAACAGATGGAGGATCCCAAGGACGCCAAGGGGGTCGTGAAACGCGCCGTTGTCCGCACGATCACGCCGGGCACGGTGCTCGAGCCCGATCTGCTCGACGACACGACGAACAACTACCTGTGCGCACTGATGTTAGGGGACGGCCGGGCGGGTTTCGCGCTGGCGGACGTGAGCACCGGGGAGTACTTGACGGCCCAGGTGGAGGCATCGGTCGAGGGCGCTATCACGGATGAATTGACGCGCATGGTGCCGGTGGAAGTCCTGGTTCCGGAGGGCGCTGACGGGCTCATTGATCGGCTTCGGGCGCGGTTCGACGGAACGGCGTTCACGAGCCGGCCCGAGGACGACTTCGATCCCGAGCTGGCGCGGGAGCGGATACTGGATCAGTTCGAGTTGAGCACGCTGAAAGGCGTGGATCTCGAGGACAGCCCCGAGGCCCTGGGATGCGCGGGCGCGTTGCTGGCGTATCTCAAGGAGACGCAGCGCGATGCGGTGCCCCGCCTGCGCCTGCCGCGGCGGTACAATCCGTCCCACTTCGTGGTGCTGGATGGCAACACCCAGCGCAACCTGGAGTTGGTGGAGTCGCTGGTGGACAAACGGCGGCGCGGCACGCTGCTGGGGGTGCTGGATCGCACCCACACGAGCATGGGCGGCCGGAAGCTGCGGCACTGGATCCTCCACCCGCTGCTGGCGGCCGACGCGATCCGGGAGCGGCTGGACGCGGTCGAGGAGTTGTTCGACGACGCGGAACGCCGGCTCCGGCTCTCGGAGGCCCTGAAGGGCCTGGCCGATTTCGAGCGCCTCCTGAGCCGGCTGACGTCGGAGCGGGGAAACGCGCGCGACATGAAAGCCCTTGGGCTGTCGCTCGATCGGGTGCCTGGGGTGCGGGGGTGCCTGGCGGGATGCGGTTCGCGCGTCCTGGCGGCGCTGCACGAGGGCATGGACGATCTCGCGGACGTGGCCGGGTGGATCGGCGCGGCGGTTGCCGAGGAGCCGCCGATAGCCGTCCTCGAGGGCGGGTTGATCAAAGACGGATACGACGAGGAACTGGATCGGCTGCGTGGGCTGGTGCGGGGGGGGCGGGACTGGATCGCCACGCTTCAGCGCCAGGAAAGCGAGCGCACCGGCATTCCGAACCTCAAGGTGGGCTACAACAAAGTCTTCGGCTACTACATCGAGATCAGCAAGTCGTATACGGGCCGGGCGCCGGACGACTACGAGCGGAAACAGACGCTCGTGAATGCGGAGCGGTATGTCACGCCCACGCTGAAGTCCCGCGAAGAGGAGATCGTGTCGGCGCAGGAACGGATGAACAAGCTCGAATACGAGTTGTTTGTCGCGTTGCGCCAGCGGTTGGCCGAGGAGGCGCGGCGGATCCAGGAGACGGCCGACGCGCTGGCGTCGGTGGACGTGTTGTGGTCGCTGGCCGACGTGGCCGCAGCCAAGAATTACGGGAAACCCGTGGTGGACGATTCGGCGGGAATCGTGGTGCGCGACGGGCGGCATCCGGTGGTGGAAGATCTCATGCCGCGGGGCGATTTCGTGCCCAACGACACCCGGCTGGATCCGGACGAGGCGTTCCTGCAGATCGTCACCGGGCCGAACATGGCCGGCAAGTCCACCTACCTGCGTCAGGTGGCCCTGGTTACGCTGATGGCGCAGATGGGCAGTTTCGTGCCGGCGGCCGAGGCGCGGATCGGCGTTGTGGATCGCATCTTCACGCGGGTGGGCGCGTCGGACAACCTGGTGCGCGGCGAAAGCACGTTCATGGTGGAGATGATCGAGACGGCCAACATCCTCAATACGGCCACCGAGCGAAGCCTGCTCGTGTTGGACGAGATCGGCCGGGGGACGAGCACTTTCGACGGCATCAGCATCGCGTGGTCGGTGGCCGAACACATCCACGATCACATCCGGGCCAAGACGCTGTTCGCGACGCACTACCACGAACTGACGGAACTGGGCGGCAAGCTCGAGCGGGCCAAGAACCTGAACGTGGCCGTGCGGGAGTGGGGCGGCAGGGTGGTGTTCCTTTACCGAATCGTGGAGGGCGGCGCCGATCACAGCTATGGGATCCAGGTGGCCAAGCTGGCCGGGCTGCCCCGGGAGGTGCTGGAGCGGGCCCGGGAGATCCTCGAGTCGCTCGAAGCGGGCGATACGGCGTCGGTGGGCCTGCCGCAACAGATGTATCTGTTCGGTTCGAGCCCCGCGGCAGTGCCGAGCAAGGTGGAACAGGAACTCGAAGCGGTGGAGCCGGACGAACTCTCGCCGCGCGAGGCGCAGGAGTTTCTCTATCACCTGAAGCACTTGTTGAATAGGCCGAGACATGGCGATGCGTGATTCGAGGCGGGTGGCGCGCGGTTGGACTGGGACACGGGACGGGGGCGGCGGAACGGCTGTGTGCGCCGGCCTCATATTGCTGGCCCTGACGCTTGCTTCGTGCGGGCCGAAGCAGGCCGCGGAACCGCCGTTTGTGCGGCTGGCGGACGGGCTCGGCGGCCCGGACGGTCCCTACCGGCGGCACCTGGGCAACGAGGATCGCGTTGTCATCTACGCGCCCTATGAGGCGCGAGGCGCGCATTTCGGGAACATGCCCGTTCCGCCGGACGGGATGATCTCGCTGCGGGAGGTTGTCGACATCGACAAGATCCATCCGGACGCGCTCGGCGTGCGGATCCGGAGCCGGCGGTTCATTCCCTTCGGCGATCCCGAGCAGGGCGCGCCGCCCACCTATGCGTACGTTGCGTTGCCGCGGGTGGGCAAGCGGCAACAGGTGCCGGGGACGCGGATCCGGGTGCTGCCGCCGGGGGAAGGGGAACGGTTCATCAGCATCCGGATCAAGGAAGTGCTCCCCCTGGCCCGGGAATACGTCACCGAGCCGATCGTGATCGCACGCAAGGCGCGCCTGGATTTCGGCGTCGCCTTCGGCGATGACTGGCCGTTCGATCCGGTTTCGGCGGAGTTCGCGGTGGCCGTGGAATGCGAGGGCCAGCGGAAGGAACTGTGGACGCGGGTGATCGAGGGAACGGGACAGGCGGTTCGAAGCCCGTGGATCGACGCGAGCGTCGATCTGACGTTGCTGGCAGGGAAGAGGGTGCGGTTCGCGTTCGTGACGCGGCCCGTGGACGAGGCCGACGGGCCCGCCCCGTCGTTCGCATGTAGCGCCTGGAGTTGCCCGGTGCTGGTGGGGGAGGCCCGGAGGCGCCCGGCGCCTGCGCCGAACGTGATTCTGATCAGCCTGGACACACTCCGCCCGGATCACCTGGGCTTCTATGGATACGAGCGCCCGACGAGCCCGAAACTCGACGCGTTCGTGGAACAGGCCGTCGTGTTCGAGCAGGCCGTCGCGCCCTCGACGTGGACGACACCCTCGCACGCGTCCGTGTTCACCGGGCTCCATCCCACCGTGCACGAGGCAGGCATCCCCACCAAGGGGATCGAACTCCGCAATGAGTGGACGACGCTGGCCGAGCTGGCGCGGGATCGGGGCTACCTTACCGCGGCCTACACCGAGGGGGGTATGGTGGGGATCGACATCGGCTTCAGCCAGGGATTCGACTGGTTCTCGGACGGGGATCGCATCGACTCGTCCATGAGTTGCGCACGCCGGACGTTCCTGGACGGGGCGCAGTGGTTGATGCGCTACGGCCATCAGCCCTTCTTCCTCTTTCTGCACACCTTCGAGGTGCATGCCCCGTTCACGCCGTCCTTCACGAACGGCCGGCGTTTCGACGACAGCTACGATCCCGACTATGAGCCCGGCACGTTCCCGGAGTTCGCCGTGTCGCGCGAGGATCGAGTGCGTTGCGAGGCGGCCTACGACGGCGAGATCGTGCATACTGACGACGTGGTGGGGGAATTCCTGGCGCAACTGGGCGAAATGGGGCTGCTCGAGAACACGGCCGTCATCGTCTTCTCGGATCACGGCGAGGAATTCTGGGAACACGGCGATTTCGGCCACACGTCGCAGGTGTACGACGAAGTGCTCCGGACGGTGCTCTTCGTGCGTCTTCCGGGCCGCCACCCCCCTCACGGCCGGGTGGCGCAGTTGGTGTCGCTTCAGGATGTGTTCGCCACCGTGGTGGAACTCATGGACTTGGACTGCACGGCGCCGGCGGACAGCATGAGCCTGCTCTCGTTGATCGGCGAGTCAACCGTAACGCCCCGGTATGCGCGGGAACGGGTGGTCAGCCACTTGTGCCAGAACCAGCGGGGCAGCCCACAGGGAACCACCGTGGCCATCGAGTGGACGACGCATTCGGTGCGAACCGCCGACGGCAAGTACATCCGAACGGACAAGCCGTGGGCGGCGGATATCGTGTCGGGCGCCCTCGCGGCGGACGCGGCGAAGACGTTCGTGCGGGAGCTGTACGATTTGGGGGCGGATCCGGCGGAGAAGAACAACCTCGCGGCCGAAAACCAGGGCGAACTGGACGGGTGGGAAGCGGATCTCGGGCGGTTTCTCGATGACGTGGGCGGCTCTGCGGCCCTCCACGGCGCGGATGGGCCCCGCACCGACACGTTGTCCGAGGAGGCGCGCGAGGCCTTGCAGGCCCAGGGCTATCTGTAGGCCCGGCTATACCGAAATGGTAATGGTCTGCCCCGCCTTCAGGTGAATGGGCTCAGCGAGTTGGATGGAGCCCGCATCGTCCGATGCGGCTTCGACGACGCCGTCTCCGGTGTGCACCGTCACCGGGCAGGCCGTGGCAAGGGCCGGCAGATCGAGGCGGCTCACGACGAGTTCCCCGAAGGCGCACGAGAGCGTGGCGTTGCCGGGGTCCTGCCGGAAGGTGCCCCAGGCCCCGTCGAGTGCCCAGAACGTCTGGAAGCCCTTCTTGCGGCCGGTGCGCGGGTGGAACCCGATGCGGCCGCGGCCTTTGTCATAGGAGAAGCCCGACAGGGCCAGCAGCAGCCCGTATGAGGCCATGGCGCGGGCGTAGTGGTTGCCGCATTCGAATTCGTTCCAGGGATTCCGGCGGATCCCGTCGTGGCGCTCGCGGGCGCCCTTCACGATAGCGAGGCCCTCGGCCACCATGCCCTCGAGAATCAAGTGGCTGGCCACCTGATACTCGATGCCCGTCCACACCTCATCCGAATAGACGAAGGGGATCGCGGGCCGGCCGCCCCGGGGCCAGGAGCACAGCAGCAGGCCCGATTCATCGTTGAGGGCGTAGACGCGCTGCGGATTGGCGTGGGTAGCCAACGTCTTGCGCCAGTTGTGGTTGAACACCGCGCTGAGGGCGCTCTGCACGTGCGTCTCGTTGAGCACGTTGCCCAACCCTGCTACGCGCCCCAGCCACTGCCCGAGCACTTGATCCGACAGGCATCCCCGGCCGAACTGGAACCGGGGCGCGTCGGCAGGATCGTACTTCTGGACGTAGTACTCGCCGTTGAACAGGTTCTTGTCCGTCCAGGCGCGCCCCTTGTCGGCCAGGGCACGGTAGCGTTTGGCCCGGGCCGGCTGGCCGAGGGCATCGGCCATCTCCGCAGCGGCTGTGAGCGCGGCCAGGTAGAAGGCCTGCATCATCGGATTCGGCCCGACGAACTCGATGTCGTAGGTGTTGTGCTGGACGCCTTCCATGACGCCATCGCGATCCCGATCCCACTGGGTCCAGGCGTACTCGAGGGCGCGCCGCACCCGTGGCCAGAGCTTCTTGAGCCAGGCGTCGTCGCCGCAGATCTTCCAATCCCGGTAGGTCTTGACTACGCCGCCCATCTGGCCGTCTGCGCAGGCGTGGAACGCGTTTGGCTCGGAGTCGAGGGGCAACTGGAGCCGGAAACACATGCCGCCGTCGTC
>JAFGTL010000174.1 GCA_016934125.1 Candidatus Hydrogenedentota bacterium | reverse complement strand
TGGGGCGCTCGAGAACGATCGCGCTCCTGGAGGGTGTGAAGCTGGCCGGTGTGGTGGCGATCGGCCTGTGGGCGGCCCCGCGGTACGGCGTGCTGGGAATGGCGTGGACGCTGGCGGCGGTAAAGAGTACAATAGGCGTGGGAACGGTGATCGCCGCCCATGTGGGCATCTCGCGCATGGCGCGCGGCGTGGATCGGCCCGGCAACGAGGGAGGGCATCGGCAGTCATGACAGCCACAGTCCGGACGCGGGACGCGGCCAGGTGGAGTGTGATGGGGCTGTTCCTAATCCTGTGCGCGGCCATCGCACTCGGCGTCTGCGTGCTGGCATGGGGTGAGTTGGCCGTGGCAGGCGTGTTCGGCCTGGTGGCCTTCGGCGTGTTCCTCATGTATCCCGTGCTGGGCCTGTACGCCACAACCGCCCTTCTCCTGCTGGCGGGATCGGGCGCCACGATCGGCTCGATCCAGGCCGCCATTCCGGTGACAGGCGCGAAACTGTGCGGCGCGGCCGCCGTGCTCGCGTGGCTCGCCAACCTCCTCATGCGGAAACAGAACCTGCGACTCGGCTGGGAGATCCTCCTGCTCGTCGCATTCCTGGGATGGGCCGCGCTCGGCATTGCGAACTCGGCCGTGTGGCGCGATCAGGTGCCGGAATGGATCCGGCTCGCCACGCTCGTCGGATACTTCATTCTGGCCGTCCATCTGCTCGACACGCGCGAAAAACTGCACTACTTCGTCATGCTCATCCTGGTGTGCGGCCTCATCATGTCCCTGTTCGCCCTGGCGCAGTACGTGCTCCCGAGCCTCCAGTTCTCCGGGGAAGCCGGCTTCCAGGGACTGGGCGCGGGCGCCCAGAAAGCCTACGTCGACTACGAGGGCGTGCAGTCGGGCCCGGCGATCCGCGTGAGCGGACGGGCCGGCCACTCGAACTGGCTCGCCATGGCCCTGCTGTTGATTCTCCCGCTCAATACCTATTGGTTCAGCACGGCGAAATCCTGGCGGGGCAAGTGCGTGGCCGTGGTGGCCGTGCTGTGTGAGGTGACCGCCCTCATTCTTACGTTCACCCGGCTCGGGCTCCTCGTCGGGCTTGCCGTAGCCACGGTGCTCGTGTTCAAACGCCTCGTCCGCTTCAATCCCTACCGCGTGTCGGCCCTGGCCGTCGCGTTGGTGGCGGCGTGGTTCGTGTTGCCGTCCGCCTACAAGGAACGCGTCATCGATTTCACCCAGTACTCGAAGAGTTCGTCGACACACGCCCGCATGGATCTCCAGCGCTACGCCTGGGAGTACATGGAAGACGAGCCCCTCGTCGGGGAGGGATTGGGCGGGTTCGGCCTCCGGTTCCAGGGCGAAGATCACTGGGTTGCCGCCAACCTGCGGTGGCTGATCGACAATCAAGGGTGGGATCCCGTGTATTACGGCCCCCACAACATGTATCTCCAGTTGGGCGCCGAAACCGGCGTCGTCGGCCTGCTCCTCGCCCTGCTGCTCCTGGCCCGCCTGATCCGGAACGTTCAGCGCTCCGAGAAAGCCCTGACGCGCGCGGGCGATCGGCAGGCCGCTCAACTCGCCGGCGCCATCGAGGTGAGCCTCCTGAGCTTCGTGTTCTGCGCCCTCTTCCTCCACGCGCTTCTCCAGAAGATCTGGTGGATGGTCGCGGTCATGGCCGTCGTGTTCCCGCTGATCCACGCCCACGTGGCCGCGCCCAAGAAACCCGATGAACCCACCCGGGAGTTGATGCCGACGTGACGCCCACGTGCAGGGAGGCCGCAGCGCGCTGCATCCTGATCCTGCTGTTCCTGGCCGGTGTGCACTGCCCGGACGCGTCAGGCCTGTCCGGCACCATCGAGCGCACCGGCGGCCGCCCCGTTCCCTACGCCTTCGTGGCACTCCTCTCGATGGACTTCTCCACCCTCGGTTACGCCTCGACGGACGCGTCCGGCGCCTTCGCCATCGAACCGACCGCGCCGGGTGACACGCCAGCGACGCGCCCCGGCTACCTCGCCGTGCAACCGCCCCCCACGCAAGACGAAGACGGCCTGGGCATCTATGCCGTCCAGCCCCGACTGTACCGCCTCGACGGCGCGGACACGGTGCACCTGCGGCTGCCACCCGTCGGCTGCCTCGTGCTCACGGCCTACGCCCCCGACGGCGCGCTCATGCGCTGGCAGGACTTCGAGCGCAACGGCCGGTTCGGCGGCCAGTTCATGTTCGCCACGAACCTGAAGGACCAACTCCGCCCGGCCGTGGCCTGGCCGGTATACGACGCGGCCGCGCGCGACCACGGCTCGCGCCGCGAGCAGGGCCTGCCCGCCCTCGTGGTCGAACCGGCCGGCCCCTACGCCGTTCAGGTGTTGTTCTGGCCAACCCAAGGATACGGCAAGCTCCACCTCCGCGCGGATAACGCGGGCCAAGGCTACCGCATCGCCGCAGAGGGCCAGGGCGTCTCCATCGAGTTGAACGTCGAGTTCGCCCGAACGGCCATCGCCGATCTCGAGCGCCGGCAGCCGGCCTTCGGCCAGGCTGCAGCGGCCCGCATCGCCCCCGTGCGCAAGGCCCTCGACGCCGCATGCGCCCAACCCACGGCCCCCGAACGTGCGGCCTCGGCCGACCGCGTCCTCGTCGACGCGCTCCGCCTGCGCGACGCGCTCGAGGTGGAAGCGGCCCGGACGGCGATTCCGGCGGCCCGATCCGGCACGCTCCGCATCCGCGTCGCCGACAAGTCGGGCAATCCCGTGCCGGGATGCCGCGTGCACGTGGCCCAGCAATCCCACGCGTTCCGGTTCGGCGTGTTCGAGGGCAGCCCGTACAACGCCGCGGCCTTCGATGCAGCCCGGAACGCCGGCTTCGAGATGGCCACCGTGCTCCTCGGCTGGAACTGGACAGACGCGCGAGGCGGCCGGCCCGACGTAGCCGGCATCGAGCAGGTTTTCGGCATTTCGGCGCTCCGGCGGCTTGGATACCGCGTGAAAGCCCACGGCGTCGTGTGGCTCCAGGAGTACGGCATCCTACCGGAACGGGCCAAGGCGATGGGGCACGCCGAACTGTGCGCGGCCGCCATCGAGCAGGCCCGCACCCTGACGCAGGCCTTCGGCGGCGCCATCGACTTGTGGGAAGCCCTCAACGAGCCGGCGGGCACCAACGCCGTCGGGATGCCCCGGCCCATGGTGAACGCCCTGCTGGCCGGCTCCGCCCACGCGATGAAGTCGGTTCCGGGCATCACCACACTTGTGAACAGTGGCCACGAAGTCGACTACGGCACGAAGTACCTCTTCTTCGGCGTCGACAACGAGCCCGCATCGCCGTTCCCGCTAACCTACTCGGAGGCCCTCGAACGGGCCGCCGCCCAGGACGCACTCGAACATGTCGACGTGATCGGCATCCAGTTCTATCCCGGGTTCCGGTTCAACGAGTCCTTCGGGGGCCTCCAAGGCCCCGCCGTGACACCCGCACGGCTCGTCGACATGGTCGACGGATACCGCGCGTTCGGCAAACCCATTCACATCACCGAGTTCTCTTTGCCATCGAGCTACGGCGCCGACGCGTTCGCCGGATACTGGCGTGAACCCTGGACAGAGGCCACCCAGGCCGACTATGCCGAGGCCGTGTTCACCTTGTGCTTCGGCAACCCCTCGGTGCAGTCCGTCACCTGGTGGGACATATCCGACGCGAAACCCTCGGTGATCTCGGGCGGGTTGATCGACAAGGCCGGCCATCCCAAGCCCGTCTACGAACGCCTCAGCGGCCTGATCCGGCAATGGAGCACCGACGCCGAGGCCGAAACCGGCGCCGACGGCCTGGCCGAGGTGCGCCCATTCGCCGGCCGGCACCGGGTGACCGCCACATTGCCCGGAGGCGAACGGCTCGAATCGGAGGTGCGCATCGAGGAAGGGGGCGTGAGCCATCTCACCTTGGCCCCGGAGGACGCATCATGACCACGCCGCCGCGTGTCAATGTCCTCTTCCTCATCCGCACCTGGGCCTTCGGCGGCTCCCATACCATCGTCCTCCACCTGCTCAAGCACCTCCCCCGCGATCAGTTCAACATCGTCTGCGTCCCCTTCCGCACCCGGGGCAAAGGCGACGAGGAGTTCATTCGCGAGGCGCGGAAACGCGACCTCCCCCTCGCCGACGAGCGGATCCCCTGGATGAGCCGCCGCGACTGGTGGCGCGCCCGGCGGGCCGTGTCCGATCTTATCGAGCGCTACGCTATCAACCTCATCCATACCCACGACCCCCACTCGAATGTCCTCATCGGGTTGGGGCGGGACCGCTGGCCCTGCGCCTGCGTCGCGAGTGCCTACGGCTGGTGGGACGCCCTCTTCCCCCTGCGCCGCACCCTGTACACCTGGATCGAGAGCCACCGCGCCCTGCGCCGGTTCGACCGCGTCATCACGGTGTCCAACCACATGAAAGGCAAGATCCTGAGGGGAACAACGCCGGAAGAACGGATCCGCGTGATCCACACCGGCCTCGATACCTCCGCGTTGAATACCGGGGAATCCCGTGCCGCGGCCCGTGCCCGCTTCGGCCTCCCGGAAGACGCCCAAGTTGTCGGCACCGTCAGCCGGCTCTCCATCGAGAAGGGCCACATCCATCTCCTCGACGCCGCGGCCGCGCTCCGGGACAAGTTCCCCGCCCTGCGGCTCCTCATCGTAGGCGACGGCCCCGCCAAGGCCGGGCTCGAAGCCCATGCGGCCCAGTGCGGCCTCAAGGAGCGCGTCACGTTCACCGGCTTCTGCGACAACCTGCCCGCCGCCCTGGCGAGCATGGATGTCTTCGCCCAACCCTCCGTACAGGAGGAGGGATTCCCGACCGCCATCCTCGAGGCGCAGTTGGCCGGCCTGCCCGTCGTAGCGTCGGATATCGGGGGCACCTGCGAGACGATGCACCTCCCCGACACGGGACTCCTGGCGCCCCCGGGCGATGCCCGGGCGTTGGCCGGCGCCTTAGGCACGCTCCTCTCCGCGCCCGACCGCCGCGAGTCCATGGGCGCAGCCGCTCGTGCCTGGGTTGAGCAGTCGTTCACGCTGGACACCATGATTCGCCAGGTGGCCGACACCTATCGCGAGGCCATCGAGGCGTATCGCGGCCCCGGGAAACGCCCATGACACGCCTCCGACTCGGCATCGACGCACACGCCATCGGCACAAAAGCCGGTGGAAATGAGACGTATATGCGCGAGTTGCTCGCCGCGCTACGGGAACACCCGGCCGCCGATGTCGACGCCGTCGCCTACGTCAGCCCGGCGGTCGAGGCCGATCCCGAGGCCGTGGCCGGATTCCAGACGTTCCCGCTGGGCCTGCCATGGTCGTGGGTGCGGGTGCCCATTCTGCTCCCATTGGCCGCCCAGCACACCCGGGCCGACCTCCTCCACGTGCAGTATGCGGCGCCCCCATACTGCCCCTGCCCCTACGTGGTCAGCATCCACGACATCGTCTGGAAACACCACCCCGACTTGCTCCGGCCCACGACGCGCTACCGCCTCGCGGCCCTCACCCCCCCGACACTCCGCCGGGCAGCGCGGGTGTTCGCCCTCACCGAGGCCGTGAAACAGGACATCGCAGACTCCTACCGCGTCCCCCTGGATCGAATCGACGTCGTAGCCCCGGGCGTGGCGCCCCTGTTCCGCCCCATCGCCGACGGGCCGGACCGCCAAGCCGTGCTCGGCCAGTACGGCGTGCAACCGCCTTACGTGCTCTACGTTGGCGCGCTCCAGCCGCGCAAGAATCTCACCCGGTTGGCCGCCGCGTTCGCCCGGCTCGCGGCCCAAGGCTTCCCCCACTCGCTCGTTGTGGCCGGCCCGCGGATCTGGATGTACAGGCAAGTCCTCGCCGAACTGGAACCCATCGGGCTCGGCGATCGACTCCGCTTCATCGGCTACGTCGACCGCCCCCACCTTCCCCATCTCCTGTCCGCCGCCGATGCGTTCGCCTATGTCTCGATCTACGAAGGGTTTGGGCTACCCGTGCTCGAAGCGCTCGCCTGTGCCGCGCCCGTCCTCGCCTCCACCGATCCCGCCATCCGCGAGGCCAGCCGCGATGCCGCCGTCCATTGCGACCCCCTCGATGTGGACGCGATCGAGCAGGGACTGCGCCGTATCCTTACGGACGAGACGCTACGGACGCAACTCCGTGACGCAGGCCCCGCTCGCGCGGCGCGATATACGCGGCAGGCCATGGCCGAGGCCGCTCTGGCCGGCTACCGCGCGGCGCTCGCGTGAGATGCGTCCGGCCGTGGATGTCCGAGGCACGGGTAGCCCGGCCGACGCAAAATGCAAAAAATGCGCATACCTCAACGAACCGCAATTTATCACTTGACAGATAGGTCTGCCCCAGTCAATAATTTACATAATAAGCAGAGCTGCATGTGCGGCCCACCGCGCACTTCGACGTGGTCGTGCGCGGCGGCTCGAGCGTCGGTCGGCGAACAACGAACTCCGTGGAATGAGAATAGCCATACTAGGCACGCGCGGAATCCCGGCAAGCTATGGGGGATTCGAGACATTTGCGGAGGAAATCGGCGTCCGCCTGGCCGCACGAGGACATGACGTGACCGTGTATTGCCGGAGTAGCCACTACACCGACCGCCCGTCCACCTACCGGGGCGTGAACCTCCGGTGGCTCCCGAGCGTGCACACCAAGTACCTGGACTCCATGTCTCACACCTTCCTGTCAAGTGTCG
>JAFGTL010000173.1 GCA_016934125.1 Candidatus Hydrogenedentota bacterium | reverse complement strand
GCGGCACGACGCTGCCGGAGTTCTCGTGGGCGAAACAGCCCGACGGCTCGATCCAGGTGCAGACGGTGACGGCGCCGACGGCGGTGTTGCTGTGGCAGGCGACGAATACGACGGAGCGGAATTTCCGGCTCGATACGATCGGCGCGGCCTGGACGAGCAGTGCGCTCACGGATCAGGGCGGTGGCCTGTACGTGGCGGAGGTGTTGCCGCCGGCGGACGGGTGGACGGCGTTCTTCGTCGAGTTGGAGTATCCGAGCGGAGGCACGTTTCCGTTCAAGTTCACCACGGAGGTGAGCGTGGTGCCCGACACGCTGCCGTTCCGCGACGTGGGCGGCTGGGGCGCCATCGAGACGGTGGGCGAGGGCACGGACACGGTGAGCCTGGTGAAGGTGGGCGGCGATCGCTATCAGATGGGATACTGGTATGGCCGCCTGCTGGCCGACAAGATCTCGGGATGCTGGGCGAACATGTCGGCGGCGATGGCATACTCGGGCGTGACAGAGGAGGATTTCTCGAACGCCATCGACGCGATGTGGCGGAGCGAGTATTTCGACATTGTGGCCTGGGAGTCGGAACTGCGGGGCATGGCGGATGGCTGCCACGACGCCGGGCATCCGGAGGTGACGTATCGGGAACTCCTGAAGATGCAGATGGTGGCCGACATGTCGGAACTCGGGTGCAGCCTGTTCGCCGTCTGGGGCAACGCCACGGACAATGGCGACGTGTATCAGATGCGGAATCTGGACTGGACCATGGACGCCGGGATTCAGAACTACCCGGTGGTGGCGATCTTCAACCCGGACGACGGCAACCAGCACGCCGTAATCGGGTTTGCGGGGCAATTGGGGGCCGCCGGGGGCGGCATCAACGAGTACGGCATCGCCTTCAGCCAGATCATGGGGTACTTCGGCGATGACGAGACGCTGAACGGAATCCCGTATCCGGTGTTGCTGCGCGACGTGCTCTATTGCGACACGACGCTCGATGAGGGGCTCGCGCGGATGCGGAACGCGACGCGGACGAATCAGTACCACTACGGAATCGCGGCGTCGAACGCGCCCGATCCCAAGGGGCGCCTGCTGTTGACGAGCAACACGCGCTTCGACGAGTATCAGGATGGGGAGTCCGTGAACCACCCGTATGTGTTCCCAAGCCCGTATCACTCGCCTCTCAATGATGTGGTGTATTGGACGAACCACAACGGGAGCCGGAACCTGTCGCTCTACACGTCCATCGTGAGCCGGTACGGCTCGATCGGCGCGACGGAGGCCATCGATATCACGAAGGAGATGGGCGTGAGCGGCACGCTGCTCAGCATTGTGTATCACAACGACGCCAAGGAGTTCTGGGCAGCGTGGGCGGAGGGACTCGATCCGGCCCATAACCAGGGCTATGTGCACTTCGACTTGAACGGATACCAGGGCATCGGCGGGGACGGTTACCGCACGTCGGTGGGCAGCGGCACGGAGGAGATTCCGGTGGTCGTGGTGAGCGGGACGCCGTACGAGATGGGATACCACTACGGCCGGCTCATGCAGACGGAGATCCAGGCGTTCGTGCCGTCCTTCCTCGCGCTGGCCTATACGGAGGGCCTGACGGACGAGATGATGGATGCGGCCTGGGAGGATTCGGCACCCTATACGGATCACCGGTTCCAGGAGGAACTGCTCGGCCTAGCGGTGGGCGCGGACATCGACTACGTGATGCTGCGCCGGACGCATTGCGTGACGTTGCTGTCGAGTTATTCGTGCAGCAGCATCGCCGCGTGGGACACGGCGACGGCCGACGGGCACTTGTACCATACGCGCGATCTCGATTGGGATATCGGGGCGGGTGCGCACGACTATCCGCTCCTGGCGATCTACATTCCGGACGACGGGAACGCCCATGTCAACGTCACATTCGCGGGGGTCGTCGGCTCGCACACGGGCATGAACATCCAGGGCATCAGCCTGGCGGAGATGGGCGATTCGCCGAGCGGCGAGATGCCGTACGATCTGAACGGCACGCATTTCATGCCGCTCTTCCGCAAGATCCTGTACGAGGCGGATGACCTCACCGAGGCGATCGCGATTCTGACGAACGCGGATCGGATCAAGCGATATCATTACGTGTTCGGGGACGGCCGGAACGAACTGGCCGGGGTGAAAATCCAGGCGCATGCGCCCGAGACGCCGCCGGCCGATCTGATCGTGTGGACGGACAACGATGCGACGGACGAGTTCGCGCCGAACGTGCTCGTGGACGTCGTGTACAACGACGAAGGCCGCGGCGCCTATCCGACGCTGCTGGCCCAGCACGGCTCGCTCGATCGGGACAGCATGATCGCCTTGGCGAACTCGATCCCCATCGTGGGGGCGAACGTGGTGAACGTGGTGTACGACGCGACGGATCTGGAGGTGTCGGTGGCGTTCGCGGAAGGGAGCGCCGAGGCGTACACGCAACCCTATGTCCACGTGAGCCTGTTCGGGTTTGATGGAGACACGGACGGGATCGCCGATCTCGAAGAGGGCGGCGAGGACCCGGACGGCGACGGCACGGCCAACTACCGCGACCTGGACTCGGATGATGACGGAATCGACGATAACACCGAGTACACGGCCGCGGCGGGTGTTGACGTCGACGCCGACGGCACGCCCAACTACCTCGATCTGGACTCGGATGACGATGGAATCGACGATAACACCGAGTACACGGCCGCGGCGGGTGTTGACGTCGACGCCGACGGCACGCCCAACTACCTCGATCTGGATTCGGATGACGACGGGATCTCGGACGAGGATGAGTGGGGTTCGAGCGATCCGTACAACCGGGACGATCCGCCGGGTGTGCCGGTGGGAACCGCCGCAGGAACGGCGGCGCTCGTGCTCGGCCTGTTGGCCGCTGCGGCTTGGCGGATGCGCCGATTCCGGACGGGCGGACGCTGATTGGCGGGAGCACTTGATTACGTAGCCGGCCCGCCGCGCGATTGCACCGCGGCGGGCCGGTTTCGTTGGAGGCCGGGTGTGGCGGATGTGAAACGGTGCGGACATCGCCTGCCGGCGCTGCCGGCGGCCATCGCGGTGGTGTTGGTGGCGGGATGCCCTTATCTGAGCGGGCTGGCGCCGTGCGTGGCCGATGTGTGGCGGGGCATCGAGTATGCGGACAGGCCCGGGGCGGACGGGCCGCTGACGAGCCTGGACGTGTACTCGCCGCGGAACGCCGAGGGCGCACCGGTGGTGATCTACGTGCACGGGGGGAGTTGGCGGACAGGGGACAAGCGGCGTGTCCGCTTCAAGCCGACGGCGTTCGCCGCGGAAGGCTACGTATTCGTCAGTATCAACTACCGGCTGTCGCCCGCGGTGCAACATCCCGCCCATGTCGAGGATGTGGCGGCGGCAATCGTGTGGATCCACGAGCACGTGGCGGAGTTCGGCGGCGATCCGGATGCGCTCTTCCTCCTGGGCCATTCGGCGGGGGCGCACCTGGTGGCGCTTGTCGCCACGGACGAGCGATACCTGGCCGGGGAAGGGGCCTCGCTGGATGTGGTGAAGGGGGTCGTGGGGCTCGATGCGGGGGCGTATGACATTCCGCTGCTGATGGCGATGGGCGAGCCGGGCACGCTGACGCGGATCTGGCTCGCCTTCGGCTCGGATCCGGCCGTGCTCGAGGATGCATCGCCCACGGCGCACGTGGAAGCAGACAAGGGCATCCCCCCGTTCCTGCTCGTGCACGCGGGGCCGCGCCTGGCCTCGGCGGTGCAGGCGGAGACGTTCCGGGATCTGCTGCTCGACGCAGACGTTCCGGCGGTTACGTACCACGCGGTCGGTATGACGCACCAGACGCTGAACGAGCGGATTGGAATGCCCGGGGACGCGACGACGGTGCGAATTCTCGAATTCCTGGAGGCGTTGCAGGGCGCCGCGGCGCCGTGAGCGGCCCGGGCGGGGGTCAGGAAAGCGCGGCCGCGGCGAACGACACGATGCCGCCGGCCGGATCCGCCGCATAGGCGTAGTGGAGGAGGTCGCCGCGCTCAACGAGGCCCTCGACCGACTCGAGGGCGGCGTAGATGCTGTGGAGGCCGCACACCCGGCGCTGGTTGCCATCGCTCATCACGGAGCGATACCAGGCCGCAGGATCGGGCGTGACGACGTGGCCGAGATCTTCAGTATCCCGGGCGCGGATCCGCGCGATGACCTCGTCGTCGATATCGAACTCGTCGCCGAAACGCAGGCCGACATGGGCCAGATCGGCGCCCGCAATCACGGCCAGTGCGCCATCGCTCTCGGCCGCCATGTCGCGGCACACGCGCAGGAACGGCGCAACGGCATCGGAGGGGGACGACGCATCGGGCTCTTCCGGCCCGCTGCAGAGGATGGGGACGATGCGCGTTTGCCCGCCGAAGAGATGGGCGAGCATCAGGGCCTGAAACTCGATGGAATGCTCGGTGCGGTGGACGATCTCGTCTTCGAAGGGATCCCAGGTGCAGGCAGCCGCGAGCCGCTCGACGGCATCGAGATTCGTCGTGACGACGCCGAGCGGTGTGGCGAAGTGCTTGCGCGTCATGACGAAGGGCGCGGGCGGCCCGGCATGGGCCACGCCGAAGATGAGGACGGTGCGCGGGGCCGGCCCTTGGGCCAGGCGGTGGTAGGCGTGGGCGTAAGCAGCGCCGCCGCGGTCGAGGTCGATATGGGGCGCGATGAGGCAGCGGACGGGGCGGCGCTCCGCGGGCGCGACGGGCGGGGCGTCCATACCGTCGAAGAGGCCGTTGAGGTAGGTGCGCAGTGCGCCGGGATCGTCGGGATAGGACGAACCGGCCAAATGGGCGGGGCGCGTGTCGGAGGCTGCGAACGCCTCAGTGACCTCGCGGTACAGGTTCTCGAATTGCTCGGTGAGCAGGAAGCCGTGGTCG
>JAFGTL010000172.1 GCA_016934125.1 Candidatus Hydrogenedentota bacterium | reverse complement strand
TGCCATGTACTTGTCATGAATGGCGAGGGCTTCGGCCTCAAGCGCCTTCCGATCCATCTTTTCGCCCATACCTCTCCCTCAAAGGCCGGCGTCCCGCCCGTTCCGATACCGGCAGCAACGTCCCCTTGTGCCACGGCCGCCGGGGCCGCGTCAACGATTGTGACATGTGACGCCGCGGGGTGGAAAGGAGCAACCCTCATGCCCAATCGCGTCATCGGCGCGGGCTACACGCCGAACTGGCCGAGGTGGTGTTCGAAATGGATGACGTGGAGCCGGCCCCAGCCGTCGACGCCGATGGCGCCGAAGACGGGGTGCGGTTCGGGCTCGAGATCGCCGGACTGGACGAGTCCGAGGTAATCCTCGATCACGGCCGAGAGGGTTTCCACCTCGCCTTCGTAAGCGGACAGGCCGTCGAATGCCACCGGGCCGATGGGCGACTCCAGATTCTTCGGCATGCGAAGGAGGCCGTGCATCAGGAGGGGCCCGGCCACGGCACGCATGAACCAGTTGCCCGTGCGGGGCCGCGATCCGCGCCTCCCCATCGAGAACAGCACCGTGTCGCCGAGGTGGCGCGCCATGGCGGCGGGCGTGAGGGCGCCCCAGGCCGGCCGGGCGTCCGGCCGGAGCCCGTGGAGGCGCTCGATCACCTCGAAGGCGTAATCGTGGTCGAAGGTATGCATGCGGAGCGTGCTCCCGTCCCGCCCGATAGCCGGGCGCGGCGCAAGGGCCCTATGATTCGGGCGGCCGGGGCCAATGTCAAGCAATCGGGAATCTGGACACGTATTCGCGTCGGGGACTCCGCTTGGCACATGTCCCCAGATTCCCAGCAGCCCGGGCGCCTTTTGCCAAGGCCGATGCCGAACGGCTAGGATCCGGGGCGACGGCGGGCTGGGCGGGCCGCACTCTGGGCGGCCTGGCGGAAAGGAGCGATACCATGGCGTCAGTGACGTGGATCGAGGCAGGCGACTACACGGATATCAAGTATCACAAGGCCGAGGGCATCGCGAAGATCACGATCAACCGGCCCGAGGTGCGGAACGCCTTCCGGCCGCTGACGGTGGATGAAATGGCCCACGCCCTGGCCGATGCGCGGTTCGACGCCGGCGTCGGGGTGATCATCCTCACCGGCGAGGGCGAGAAGGCGTTCTGCTCGGGGGGCGATCAGCGGATCCGGGGCGACGCGGGCTACGTGGACGATTCGAGCGGCGCGCACCGGCTGAACGTGCTCGATTTCCAGCGGCAGATGCGCACCTGCCCGAAGCCCATCATCGCCATGGTGGCCGGCTACGCCATCGGCGGCGGCCACGTGCTCCATCTCATGGCGGATCTCACGATCGCGGCCGACACCGCCGTGTTCGGGCAAACGGGGCCCAAGGTGGGCTCCTTCGACGGTGGATACGGCGCGAGTTACCTGGCCCGGATCGTCGGGCAGAAGAAGGCGCGCGAGATCTGGTTCCTCTGCCGGCAGTATTCGGCGCAGCAGGCGCTCGATATGGGCCTGGTGAACGCGGTGGTGCCCTATGAGCGTCTTGAAGAGGAAACCGTGCAATGGTGCCGCGAAATCCTGGCGAATTCGCCCGTGGCGATCCGGTGCCTGAAGGCGGCGCTCAACGCAGACTGCGATGGGCAGGCGGGGCTGCAGGAGTTGGCCGGGAACGCGACGATGTTGTTCTACATGTCCGAAGAAGGGCAGGAAGGGCGGAACGCGTTCGTCGAGAAACGGCCGCCGGACTTCTCGAAATTCGAGCGGCGTCCGTAGCCCGGGCCGCGGACGCACGATGGGGCAATCGGTGGAATCACGCTTGAGCATTTGGGCCGGGGCGGCCCGGCCGAAGACGCTGCCCGCGGCCATCGCGCCGGTGGTCGTAGGCACGGCCATGGCCTACGGCGAAGGGGCCGCCCATTGGCCATCGGCGGTGTGCGCCCTCGTCGGGGCGGTGCTGATCCAAATCGGCACGAATCTCGCCAACGATTACTTCGATTTCGTCAAGGGCACCGACACGGCGGGCCGGCTCGGGCCTACGCGCGCCACCCAGGCCGGGTTGGTGACGCCGACGGCCATGCGGCGCGCCGCGGCCTTGGTGTTCGGCGCGGTGCTGATTCCCGGCGCGTACATTCTGTGGCGGGGCGGAGTGCCCTTCCTCGTCATCGGCGTCCTGTCGATCCTGTGCGGGGTGCTGTATACGGCCGGGCCGTGTCCCATCGGCTACGTGGGCCTGGGCGACGCGTTCGTGCTGGTGTTCTTCGGGCCGGTGGCGGTGGCGGGCACGTATTATCTGCAGGCCCGGGCCGTCACCGCGAACGCCGTCTTGTCGGGAGTGGCCGTGGGGCTGCTTGCGGTGGCGCTGCTCACGGTGAACAACCTGCGCGATATCGACGAAGATCGCGCGGCGGGTAAGCGGACGCTCGCGGTGCGATTCGGCCGCACCTTCGCGCGCATCGAGTACACCGCGTGCCTGGCCGGCGCCGCCCTCGTCATCCCCGGCTACCTGTACGCCGTGACGGGCCGCTATCTGTTCGGGCTGATCCCGATCGCGATCTTCGTCACCGCACTGCCCGCCCTGCGCTGCGTGTGGACGCAGACGAGCGGCCCGGTGCTCAACCGCCTCCTCGCCACCACCGGCAAGCTGCTCCTCGCCTACGGCATCCTCTTTGCCGCGGGATGGGCGCTATGAAGATCGCC
>JAFGTL010000171.1 GCA_016934125.1 Candidatus Hydrogenedentota bacterium | reverse complement strand
GACGACGTGCGGCGGTTCTGGCGCGGCGATCCGGACGCGCGGAGCGATTTCGTCCGGCGCATCACGGGAAGTCCCGATCTCTACCAGGATTACGGACGCACGCCCGCCAACAGCGTGAACTACGTGACGGCCCACGATGGATTCACCTTGCGGGATCTCGTGACGTACACCGAGAAGCGGAACCAAGCCAACGGCGAAGAAAACCGGGACGGCGCGGGCGAGAACTTCAGTTCGAACTGCGGCGTGGAAGGCGAGTGCGCCGATCCGGCCGTCAACGCCCTCCGGCTTCGCATGCAGAAGGACTTCCTCGCCACGCTGTTCCTCTCGCTTGGGGCGCCCATGCTCCTGGGCGGCGACGAGTTCGGCCGCACGCAGCAAGGCAACAACAACGCCTACTGCCAGGATAACGCCGTGTCCTGGCACGACTGGGGGCTCGTCGAGGCGAACGGGGAACTGGTTCGGTTCTGCCGGCACATGATCGCGTTCCGCAAACGGCACCGCGTGTTCTCGCGCCGAACCTTCTTCACGGGCCGGCCCACCGGCGGCGCGGAGCGCCCCGACATCGAATGGTTCGAGGTGGACGGCCGGAGCGCGTCGTGGCCGGGCGAGGATTCTGCGTTCGCCTGCCGCATCGACGGCTCGGAGAACGACGGGATCGCCCTCTGCCTGCTGTTCAATCCGACGTCGAAGGCGCGGCGGTTCCACGTGCCCGAGGGGGCCTGGCACGTGGCCATCGATACGGCTGCGGCCGCGCCGCACGACATCCCCGAAGGCGACTCGATGCGGCGAGTCGGGGCGGGGCACCGGGTGCTGGTTCCGGAGAAGGGGCTGACGGTCTTGGTTGGAGCGCCTGAGGACTCGGCCGGATAGGGCGCCGGGGCGGCCGGGTTACAGCAGCGATCTCAGGGCGTCCACCCCGCTGCCCCCGGTGAGTTCCGCCACGACGTTGAGCACCACCCCCACCAGGACGCACGCAATGCCCAGGGCAACCGCCATGGCGTAGAGGGCGAGGCCGGCCTGAGTCGTCTTCCTGAGCGTGTCGCGCCAGGCGTCCTGCACGGGCAGCGCGCACAGGATCGACAGCGGCCCGAGCAGGACGAGCGCCCAGACGAAGAGGCTCTTGTCATGGGCGAGAAGCCACCCCCAGCGGCCCTCGACCACCAAGGCATCGCCCATGAAGCGCAGGTAAACGTGGCCGATGAAGAGGAAGAGGAGCTTGGCGCCGAAGAAGAGGGCCACGCTCGATACGATGGCCGTCAGCGCGGAGCGGACGACGGCGCCGAGCTTGATGCCGGGGAGATCGCGGGCGCGTCCGGAGTAGTAGGCGACGAAGTAGGCGACGAGATAGACGATCAATAACAGGGGCAGCAAGGGCGGCACAAGGCCCAGCAGCACGACGATGAAGCGAGCGGGGCCGGGCTCGACGCCCAGTTGGCGGGCAAGGCCGCCGACGACGCCGAGCCAGACGCGGTCGGGCCAGGCCAGGAACGAGTAGCCGGCGGGGGCACGGCCCGCCAACAGGCGCGCGGCCTGTTGGGCGGGCGAGCCGCAGTTGGCGAGGGCCGTGTCAACCTGGGCGTCTTGGATCTCGTCGGCGCCGAACTGGCGCAGTTCCCGGCCGAGACGCGCCTTCAACTGGCCAATGGCGCGGTCGCGGTCGTCGTCGGGAAGATCCCCCAGATACCTGCCCACATCGCTCAGATACTTCGCGATGCGGTGCTCCTGTTTCTTTGTCAGCCTCATGATCACTCCGGAAATGTGGGGAGTATACCGGATTCGGCGGCCAACTTGAATAGTCATGGACGAAGTCGCAGCAGGGGACTCCGGCGCAGGCCGCCGGAGTCCCCTGCCGAATCAGGTTACAGAAACGCCACCTCGACGGCCGCGGCGGGCCTGATGGCGGTGGCCGCGGACTCGGGCATGGCGCCCCAGCGCCACGGCGTTGCGTGAGACGGCTCCAACAGCCGGGCGATCTCCCCGGCCGCCTGGGCGCAACCGGCGAAGCCGGGCATGCCCCCCACCGTGGCCGCTACCGCCTCGGCGATCGCGTCGAGGCGCGGGAGTTCTCCCCCACTCCCCGCGGCCACCTCGATCTGACGGGCGCCGGCGGCGATCGCTGCGACCGTCCCAGCGATGGCCTGGTTGCCGTGACAGGAGGCGGACACCGTCACGTCGCGATCGACGAAGCGGACGATATCGCCGATCAGGGCGGCATACGCATCTGAGCCGGCGGGGCCGGACACGCCGCCGAGCCCGATGCGCCGGGCGCCGGCCAGGACGGCGGTCTCGACGCACTGCTTCAGGAAGGGGCGCTCGATGGCGGCGGCCGATTCGACGCTGAACTGGACGATGGGAACTCGGGCCCGGGCACGGGCGACGCCCCGCTCGATCATCCGCACGACCGCGGCACGGGCCTGGGCCGCACGCCCGATGTCCCCGGCCTGGCCGGCGTCCATGAAGACGTGGATCACAGGCTGGGCGGCAGGTTCCACGGCGTCCGCGGCCGCGTCGATCTCTTCGGGCACGCACCGGGCCAGGGCCGCGACTTCGCAGGCCCGGATCGCCTCGGCGACGCGGCGGACGGCCTCGGCCGCCTGGTTGCCGGACGCGGGGTATCCCGCTTCAATGGTGACCACCCCGACGGAAGCCAGACGACGGGCGATGTCTACCGCGCCGGTGTTGCCGGCGGGCCGGGCCCCTCGAAGGGTGGCGTCATATACACGCACTTGTGCTGGCATGATTTGCCTCCTCTGCTCAAGTCGACGTTTCTCATTTCATGGACACGACTTGCGCAGGGAATCCAGCGCGCGGATCTGAGACCAGCTAGTCCCAAATCCATAGGACACCACCTCCTTTCGCGAGGGCATGCATGCCGCTCGGGCGGGCGCCGGCGCGTTCACCGGCGCCCGGAAATGAGAGAGAGGCCACGGGCCTTTCCGGCCCGCGGCCTCTCTCTATCTTAACCCCGTTTCCGGGGGATGGGACTAGGAAATTCGAGGCATACCGGGCCGGCTCTCCTCCACTAGGAGGAGTGGGAGTAGCAGGCTCTGAATATGCTTCGAATTACACACGATTTTCGCTCCACCCGAATGGTACCACGAACCGGCCGCCGAACGCAAACCGGCGCGCGGGAGCGGGCCTGCGTCACGAGCGAGGGTTTTAGCAAGAAGTGGTGAGTTTGCCGCCTTTTGGTGTATAATAGCATATACACCACAAGGAG
>JAFGTL010000170.1 GCA_016934125.1 Candidatus Hydrogenedentota bacterium | reverse complement strand
GAACATCTGCTGGATGCGTTCTTCCTTGGTTTGCAGGTTTCGGGGCGTGTACTCGCCCTCGGAGGCCACGTGAATGACCTCTCCCTCGAACCGCTCGTCGCCCGTCGAATCGGTGGTCAGCGGAACCTTCTGCCCGAGCGCGATCTGGCTCAGCGCCGCCGCGCTCACGTACACCACCAACTCGAGGTCTTCCGGATCGGTGATGCGCACCAGCGCGCCCGGCTTCACCAAGTCCCCGGGATGCAGATCCAACGCCTCGACATACCCGTCGAATGGCGCCGTAATCGTCATTTCCCGGAGCTGGGCCTCGGCCAGTTGCAGCCCGGCGGCCGCGGCGTCGCGGGCGGCCCGGGCTGCCGCCAAGTCCTCGGTGCGCGTGCCCGTCTCCACCTCTTCGAGGAATGCCTCAGCCCGATCGAGCGCCGCCTTGGCCATGGCGATCTGCTCTTCCCGCGAGCCTTCCTCGACGAGATCCACCTGCTCGCTCGCCGCTTCGAACTGGGCTTCCGCGGCTTCGAGGGCGTGGCGGGCCTGATCGTAGAGTTGCTCCGACACGGCCCCCTGCTTGTACAGCGTCTCCGCCCGGCGGGCATCGGCCGCGGCCTGATCGCGCGCGGCGCGCGCTGCATCGGCAGCAGCGCGTGCGGCCTCTTTCTCCTGGCTGCGGGCGCCACGCCGGGCCATTTCGTACTGCTCGCGGGCCTGCTCGGCGCCTGCCTGGGCCTGACGCAGTTGCTCAGGCCGGGCGCCGGTTTCGAGCTTAGCGAGCAGGGCCTCGGCCTGGGCGAGTTGGGCCCGGGCCGCCGCCACCTGGGCCTCGGCTTCATCCGATTCGAGCCGCACCAACACGTCGCCCAGCTTGACGGAGTCGCCCTCCTCGGCGAGCACCTCCTTAACCCGGCCACCCACCTTCGAGCCAGCGTCCACCGAGACGCCCTCGATTTGGCCCGTTACGAAGAGCGTGTCGCCGCCGTTGACACTGCATCCCGCCAAGCAGACGGCGAGAACTACTCCCAATCGCTTCATGGATCCGTCCCTTCAACCACACAATTCCACAAGGGAGTTAGACTTGCCCACGCGCTCCCGGGTTTCACCCCGGCGGCTGTCCGGTTCCAGGCCGCCCACCTCAGGAGGCCGGCTTCAGAAGGAGATAGTCCAAACCGAACATGTGCCGCGGAATGGCTTTCTCGTTCGCCCCGGTGATCTCTACCTTCATCTCGTTGGCGCCCTCCTTCAAGTCGAACGTGCCGAGCGACTCTTCCGGCGTCAAGACGACGCCGTCGTTGTAGAAGTCCATGGCGTCGCCGGCCTGCGTGCCGTTGATCGAGACGCGCGCGATCCCGTAATCGGCCGCCTTGGTGAACACGGCCCGCACCTCATAGCGCCCGGCCTTCTCGCAGGGGAACGTGAACACGAGCGTGTTGCCCGGCGCCGCATCGATCCACCAGAGCTGGGCCGCGTTGCTCCAGCCGAACGCGCCGGTTTCCTGGGCGGTCGCGTCGCCGCCATCCTTGGACACGATCGTCATGGATTCGCCCTCGATGGCGCCCTCGACGCGTTTGGGCGCCGGCAGGGGCTCGGGCGGAACCACGCAGAGCGCGTCCGGCTCGATGGGCTTGAAGGCGTCGCTCGCACCGGGCCGGGCATACCAGTAGGACGTGGCAGCCATGGCAATCCGGCACTCGGCCCAGTGCCACACCTCGATGTCGAACCGGAAGGACTTCGTGAAGGGGATAGTATCGATGATGTGGAACCGATTGACGCAGGTTTGGCCATAGTTCCCCGGGCCGTCGCACCGGGGCTGGTTGTGGTAGGCGTGCGTGAACAGATCCGGGCAGCACCAGGCATAGCCGTAGTAATCCTCGGAACCTGTCCCGAAGTGACTCGGAAACGCCTCGCCGTCGACGTAGATCTTCTCGTCGCCCTCGCCCCACCAATCCTTGACGGGGTTCGTCACGTGCAGCATATCGCCGACGAACCGGCCCCGGCCCACCACGTCGAGGTACGTCCAATCCTGGCGCGGCTGCGTCGGGATGGGATACTCGCCGCGCCAGGTGGCGTGGAACCGCAGCGAGCGACGCGTCCACCGGTGCGGGGCGGCAATCACGGCGCCGCGGATCGAGAGGGCCTTGTCGCCGCGGTTCCACAGCTTGAGCGCCGCCGTCTTCCGGAAGGGCATCACCCAGTGGCTGTACATGACGCCGTCGGCCGTCACGCCGCTCGGGAGCCCCCCGTACGGCACCAACCCGGGCGCCATCCCGAAGAAGTCGCCCAACGGCACCTCCACCGACGGCGCGTCCTCACCGTCAAAGGCGATCTCCAGGACACATCCCCGCAGCGCCGCTTCGAGATCGGCCGCCTCGGGGTGCAGCGCGATCCGGCAGATCGCGGCCGGGCCCTGGAACGCGCACGTCCACACGGCGCCAGCCGCCAAGTCCATCTGAACCGGCCGGCGTTCGGCGCCGGCGGGCGGCTCGAATGCGGAGGGGTTCGAGAGCCGCGCTGCGGTGTCCTGAATCAGCGCCGCCTGCTGTGCGACGAGTTCCGGCGTGTACGTCTCGACGTCGGTGCCGGGCTTGTAGGTTCGGTAGTTGATCTGATAGTAGAAGTCGGGCTTGCTGGCAGTCACTTTGCAGTGCCGCGCGTAGGGGATCGGCAGATGGCAGTTCCACCCCCGGGAACGCTCGCCGGAGATGGGCGGCACAAGGGGCGCCACATCGCCCCCGCCAAGCAGGGCCGTCAGCGGCATTTCGATCACCGGATGGGGCGCACCGTCCAGGTAGAAGCGCACCGTCCCGGCGTCGTTGGGATTGGCCGACCACACGCGCACGATCGCGCCGGGCCCCTCCGCGTCCATCAGCACCCATTCCGTCTCGCCATTTCGCTCTTCCGTACGGAGGTGCTGGCCCCGATCCCCGTTGGCAAACCAGTTCTCGTCCGTCAACACCGCCGGATCCGTCGAGCGCCGATCATAGCTTGAAAACTGCTTGCAGGTGAACGCCGGCTTCGGAAACGAGGCCAGTTCGCTCAAGTCCGTCATCTGACGGACGAGCGATTCGAACGTCACATCCGCACCATGGGCCGGCACACCGCACCACACCACCGCGGCTGCGGCCACCGCCATGAGAACATGCTTCCCCTTCCGCATCGCCATTCCTCCTGGGTGTTACACCGCCCCGTTATACCACATGGCCGCCCCGGCAGGCGTCACTTCGCCGTCACCGTCGTCGTCAGGTTCAGCCCCCGCTCGGGGTTCGTCGAACGCACCACCAGGCAGGTGTGAAGCGGTTCCCGGCCGCCGGTGCAGGACACGGTGTTATCCGGCCATGGACACTGCGATACGGTGAGGGGGGCCGAGCCCTCGATCGTCAACGACGCCTCGGGCCAGGCCACCACGAACTCCCGGCCCGAGCCGGCGATGGACACCTCGACGTCGGTTCCCAGATGCCACCGGAACAACACAATGTCCGTGTCCGGCTCGGCCAGCGCCACGTCATCGACCACGCGCAACGCGTCGGCCGTCCAGGTGACGCGCCGACGCCACCGCTCCAGGCGATCGTAGCCGGCCGACACGTCCACGCTCACGTCGCCGCCCGCGGCATCGAGTCGATCCACGGTGATCGGCGCGACGGCCCCGCTCCGCTGCCAACCCGGCAGGCACACCAGTTCCCCTGCGTCGGCCGGGCCTTCCGGTTCCGCGGTGCCCAGTTGAAGCACGTTGTGCCCTGCGCCCGGCGTGTATTGCG
>JAFGTL010000169.1 GCA_016934125.1 Candidatus Hydrogenedentota bacterium | reverse complement strand
TGGTTGGGACAGTATGCTCGCGGAAACCAGCGTATGCAAGGCTTCCACGGTGAAGAGGAGCAAGTCGCGCGCCAACGGCGCGGCGCCAAGGGCCGAAATGACGGGACACGTAGTCGCGTCGCGGACTCCGCTTGGAACATGTCCCGTCATTTCGCGTGGTCGCGTCGCGGACTCCGCTTGAAACATGTCCCGCCATTTCGAGGCCTCGCGGAGAGGAGCAAGTCGCGCGCCAAGGGCGCGCCGCGAGGCGATCGACAATGTGGCACGGTCAGGAGCGGCCACAACAGGAGTCCGGTTCTGTTGTGGCACAGCCGCCCCCGGCTGTGAGTCTTTGTTCCGGGCCCCGACGCCAAGACTCACAGCCGAGGGCGCGCCGCAAGGCGTGGCGCGTGGCTGTGCCACAACAAGCCCGAAACCCGATCCGGGAAGGCTACGCCCGGCACAGCTTCACGGAGCATGTGCCCATGAAGAACGCGCAGCGTTCTTCTTGTCTGGCCGAAGGCGCCTCGCGCCCGAAGGGCACACCGAGAGCCGGTGGCGTTGTCGCGGGCCGTTTTGCTACAATCCGGACACTCGACTGGCAAGGGGAATGCGCACATGGGCCTGTTTTCTTCACAGATCGCCACAAAACAGATGGTGCCGCTGTGCCGTCAGATCTCGACGGCTTACGAGGCGGGCATCCCGCTGATCCGGACTTTCGACATCTTGGCCGCGCAGCACAAGGGCGGCCGGCTCCGGCAGGTGATCCTCGAGATGAACGACGCCATCCGGGGCGGGGCCACCTTGGAGCAGGCGGTGCGGGCCCAATCGAGGTATCTGTCGCCGTTCTTCATCGCCTTGCTCGCCAGCGGCGAACAGGGCGGCCGCCTGGATGTGATGTTCCGGGATCTGGCCGAGTACTTCGAGGATCGCATGGAGATGCAGCGGCGGATCGTGCGCGCGCTCATCTATCCCTGCATCCAACTGGCCGCGGCGTGGTTCCTGGGCACGTTCGCGCTCCGGATGCTGCCGAAGATCTCGGAGTTGACTTCGGGCCGGGGCAGCAGCCCGTTCGACTTGGCCGGGTATTTCGAGGAGTACGCGATCTTCCAGGCCAAGGCCATGGCCGTGTTCGGGGGCGTCTTCGTGGCCTGCGTGATCCTGTCGCGGATGGGCCTGTTCGGCTGGATCCGGGGCCTGTTCACGACGCACATCTGGCCGTTGTCGGGCGTGACGCGCAAGTTCGCGCTGGCCCGGTTCTTCCGGAGCTTCTCGCTGCTGCTGGGCAGCGGAATGGGCATAGATCACTGCATTGAAAACGCCGCCGCCGTGACGGCGAACCCATACATCGAGCGGGATCTGCTCAAGGCCGTGCCGGGCGTCAAGAACGGGCAGATGCTCGTGGAGGCCTTTGCTTCGTCGCGGTATCTGACGCCGACGGCCCGCGAGATGATCCTCGTGGGTGAGCAGTCGGGCAAGCTCGAGGACTCGCTGCGCAAGGTGTCCGAATACCACCTCGATGAGGCGACGCACGCCGTGCGCGTGGCGACCACGGCCCTGGGCGTCCTGATCGTCCTGGCCGTAGCCCTCTTGATCGGCTACATTGTTATCACGTTCTATCAGGGATTTTATGGAGGTATGATGGATGCCCTCGGAATCTGATGCCGCTCCGGAACCCAAGGATCGAACCAAGTTCTGGTGGTTGTTCGTTCTGGCCTTGTTCGCCGCGATGGTGTTCGCGCTGTGGCGCTGGAACACGATCACGCCGTACGATTCGGTGGTGCATGCCAAGCACATCCTGATCACCTTCGACGGGGCCGATCCGGCCGGCCGCGCCCGCGCCCGCGACCTCGCCGAGACGCTGCGGAAGCGGCTCGTCGAGGGCGAGGACTTCGCCCAGCTCGCCAAGAAATACTCGAACGATCCCGGCACGGCCTACCGCGGAGGCGACCTCGGCTACGCGAAGCGGGGCACCTACGTCAAGGAATTCGAGGACTACGTCTGGAACGCGGAGATCGGCCAGTTGAGCGACGTGATTCAGACGCAGCACGGATTCCACCTCGTGATCGTGGAAGACCGCGTGATCTCCGAGTACGACAAGGCGGCCCTGGAAGAAGAGAGGCTGCTCCGCGAGAAGGCGTCCGGGCAGTAGGCCGCGAACGACAAGGGAACCGCCGTGAATCCGTTTGAAACCCTTTCTGCACCCATTCTGGCCGCATTCAGCGAACTCGAGCCGGATGATCTCGTGTTTGCGCCGCCGCCCAAGCTCGATATGGGCGATGTGGCCCTGCGCACCTTCGAGTGCGCCCGGAAACTCAAGATGCCGCCCCCCGCCATCGCGGCCCGCATCGCCAACGAAGTGGCCTTCGGGCCCGACGTGGCCGAGGTGTCGACTGCGGGCCCGTACGTGAACTTCAAGCTGGATCGGGCGGCCTTCGGCCGGGCGATCGTGGCCGAAGCCCTCGGCCGGGGCGCCGGATTCGGCTCGAATGGCTCCGGCGCCGGCAAACGCGCCCTCGTCGAACACACGAGCATCAACCCGAACGCGAGCCCCCACGTCGGCCGTGCGCGCAACGCCATGCTGGGCGACAGCATCGTGCGCCTGCTGCGGTTCGAAGGCTACGACGTCGAGGTGCACTATTACGTAAACGACATCGGCCGGCAGATCGCGCTGCTCGTGCTCGCCTGCGACGATCCCGCCTCGATGAGTTTCGACGACATGCTCGATGTCTACCGGGCGGCCAACGCCCGCGCCGAAGCCGAGCCGGAATTCGCCGAACAGGGCTATGCACTGCTCGCCCGGATCGAGGAAGGCGACGCCGAGACGCGGGAGCGGTTTCACGCCATCACCGACCTGTGCCTGAAAGGCCAGGTGGCCGTGCTGGCCCGGCTCGGCATCGCATACGACTCGTTCGACCGCGAGTCGGACCACGTGCGCGATCCGCGGCTCGAGCCGGTGGTCGAGGCGTTGCGGGAGCGCGGCGCGGTGTTCACGGACGAAGAAGGCCGGTTATCGGTGGACTTGTCGAAGTTGGGCCACGAACACGACGAAGGCCGCTACATCGCCTTGCTGCGCTCGAACGGCAGCTCGATGTACGCCTATCGGGATGTCGCCTACACCATCGACAAAATGGAGCGCGGCGCCGATCTCAACCTGATCGTGCTCGGCGAGGATCACAAGCTCCACATGCAGCAGATCGCGTTGATCCTCGACGCGGCCGGCAAGGCGGCGCCCGAACCCGTCTACTACGCGTACATCCTCCTGAAAGAGGGGAAGATGTCCACCCGGCAGGGCAAGGTTGTGCTGCTGTCCGAGTTCCTCGACGAGGCCACCGCCCGCGCCGCCGAGAAGGTGGACGAGCAATGCACGGATCTCGCCGCCGAGGAGCGGGCGGCTATCGCCGAGAAAGTGGCCGTGGCCGCGATCCGGTTCGCCATCCTCCGCGTCGGCGCGAACAAGAACGTCGTGTTCGACTGGGAATCGAGCCTGTCGTTCACCGGCGACACGGGCCCCTACGTGCAATACTCGTGCGCGCGGATCGCCTCCATCCTGCGCAAACTCGCCGCCCAGACAGGCGCCCCCGCGCCTACCGAGGTGGCCGGCGAGTTCCCCGTCGAAACCGACGCCGAATGGGCCCTCCTCACCAAGATCGCCTCCCTCCACGAGACGGTGGCCGCCGCGGTGCGCCAGCGCAGTTGCGCGCCCGTGGCCCAGTTCGCCCTCGACACGGCCCGCCTGTTCACCACCTTCTACCACGAATGCCCCGTCATTGACGCCGGGAGCGATGCGCAGCGGAATGCACGCGCCCAGATCTGCATGGCGACGCGGCAGGCTATCGAGAATGCGCTGGGCCTGCTCGGAATCGACGCGTTGGAGCGGATGTAGGGCCGGCGTTTCGCGATCTCAGGGACTCGGCGGCGCGGCCTCGAGATCGTACACCAACAGGGCGCGCGCGCGCCCCAAGTCGAGCCCCCGAACCCACCGGATGTTCTCGAAGGTGTCCCCGTACGACGGCAACGCCTCGGTGGTGAGGAAGATGCGGCCGAATCCGTGTTCGAAGGTCTCGGCCAGCACGGCGCCCTCCGGTGTGAACGGCGTGGCGTCCGGATACCGCCGATCGTAGAGTTCCTGCCAGTCGGTCACGTAGTAGCGCGGGAGCGTGTCGCTTTCCCCGCGGTAGCGGTAGAGGCTGCCGCCCTCCATCCCCGCCTCGATGAGATAGGCGCGTAACGTGGCCGACCATGCCGCGCACGCCGCCGGCTCGCCCTGCCCCCGCACAAACCGGATCGCATCGGGATAGGCCGAGCGGATCCGCAGAACCTCGGCCGTCTGCACCAACCCGGCGCATCCCGCCGCCGCGAACGCCACCACAAAGGCCGCCCGGGCTGCCCGGCGCCGGCCCATGCGGCGCCACGCCGCGTCGGCGATGACGGCCAGGATCCCCGCGAAAAAGGGCAATCCGTAAGTGAACATGCGCGCGCCCTGCATGGTTTTCAGCGAGAACAGGAGAAACGGCACCGCAAAGGGCACGAAGAGGTAGATGGCGACGTGGCACGCGGCCGGCGCCCGGAGTGACGCGCGATCGCGGGCGAGCCGCGCCACGAACAGCCCCAGGCCGAAGGCGAGCAGCAGCGCGATCGCACCCAAACGCACCGGGCCCTCGAACAGGCCGAGGAAGAAGGGGAACAGCACAAGCCCCGACAGGTTCCAGGGCACGCCCACCTGGGCCGTGAACCGGGGCGCCAGCAACTCGAAGAACGTCGCGTGCGGATAGGCCAGGCCTTGGCTCCGGAAAATCAAGATCAGGGGATAGGTGAGCGATTCCGCGAAGGCCATGACCGCCAGGAACCCGGCCGCCATCGCGATGCCGCCGGTGATGAACCGGGCCGCCGCCCCGCGCAGCGAACTGCCCCGCGCGCAGGCCAACAGGTGCATCAGCGCCAGGCACGGCAACGCCCCTGCCGCCTGGTAGTGCGTCCAGAAACTGAAGCCTGCCAGCGCCCCGCACGCCACCAGGTAGCGCATCGGCCCACCCGGGACACCGGGCTCGGCGGACGCGGATTGCGCCGCGTACCACCGGAAGTGAAACCACACCGCCGCGATGAGCAACAGGCCCGAGGTGCATTGCGGATAGGGATTGCGCGCGTAATAGAGGTGGTAGTTCGAGACCGCCAGCATCGCCGCGGCCATCAGGCCGGCCCGTTCCGTGTATAACGCGCGGACGAGGATGAAGACGGCCCACACGCTCAGCACGGCCGCAACGGCATCGACGAGGCTCGCCGCCATCACGCTCACGCCCCCGGCCAGCATCGCGAGGGCCGTCAGGTAGGTGAATCCGAGTTTCGGCGAGAACGGATGGACGCGGCCCAACTCGTCCCGGGCGCGCCACAGCGCCTCCTCGAGCAGGAATTCATCGCCGCCCCGGAGTTCGCCGATTTTCCCCGCCACCACGTCGAGGCAGAAGCGTAATTCGTTGTACTTACTCAGGCCGTCGAGAATGTAGCGGCCTTCATCGGCCCCGAAGATGCCCGTGTCCCGGAGGGCGTACAGGCGAAGCAGCGCCGCGGCCGCCAGGATAAGCACCAGCGCACCGCGCGTTGCCCATTTCCCCGCGCGATCAGGCCCGTTCTCTTGTTCGCGTCCGACGATGAGCGGCACCTCCCACCCTATGCCTTCCCCACCGGCACGATAGCATCCCGCCGCGGGGGCGTCAACGCGCGGTGCGGACAAACAGGGGCGAGGCGGGACTCTCGGCACCGTCGGCGCATGCGTGACAAGTAGAGGGCGTCCACAGACAGACGCCCGGCTGCAGACGTCCAATGGGCCCTTCTTCCTCTGCGCGTGACACACGCTATTCCTCGAGCATGTCGACAGCCAGAGCATCCAACGCCTTGTCCAAGGGCGGCGGCGGCGGGGATCCGGCCTGGCGGACGGGGGCGAGTGCGCCCAACCTCACGTCGAGTTCGCCATAGTACGGAGTCAGGTTAACCGCCAACCGACGCGCCACTTCGTGACCGATGAGCAGCTCCCTGATCACACATTCGGCCTGCAGGAGCGGCAGATTCCTGGCTGTGGCGAGGCAGCGCTGGAGTTCCAGGGCGAAGCCCCCGCCTCCTGACATCTGGCCGCCTGCGGCGATGATGACAACGCGCCCCGTGCCGAGGCTCCGTTCCAGCCCCCGCGCGGCTGCCTCGGCTTGATCCGACGCCGAATATGCCGGCGTTTTTGCGGAAGGAACCCGGTAGTTCAAGGGCATGAGCATCTCCGGGTCGGGCCTGTGTCGATACTTGACAAGAATGTACGGATCCTCTGGATCGACAATCTTCTCGATGATGTCCTGCGTCTGGACGAACCGGACGAGCTGCTGGTGCGCCTCCTCAGGCTCCATCTCGGAGACGAGGGCCGGATACAGGCGGAACGTGAGATAACGTGCCAGATCGTCTTCGTTGTCGAACTGGCCCGAGGCAGGAAGATCGGGCACCTTGCTTGGTGTGCTCTTAGGCCTGCCCCCGAGCCGTTTCACCATCACGCCGTTCACGGCGACAAGCCACAAGTCGTTCTCTGCCGAGCCCACCGTCACCTCGTAGGGTGGCGAGAGCATGTGGCCGTCGTGGATGAC
>JAFGTL010000168.1 GCA_016934125.1 Candidatus Hydrogenedentota bacterium | reverse complement strand
CCGCCGGGCAATCCAGCCGCAGGGGATTCCAAAGAACGCGTGGCACAGATCGTAGCGTTCCCGGCCCAGCAACCGGGCCGCATAGCGATATGCCCGCCACGAGTACGCGATCAGATCGCGCATGCTCTGGTGGTGGAGGCCGCCTCGTTTTCCGATGTCGAGAAAGTGGATCGCCACGCCGCCGGCCTTCTCCACGCGCCCAGGCCCCGTCGAGGAGGTGACGATGTCCATGCTCAGCGCCGGATAGCGGGTGAATTCGCGCACAAGGTGGGCCGTCGCGTTCGCCGCGCCCCCGCCCAGCGGCGGATACTCGTAGTTGAGCAACAGCACGCGAAGCCTGTCGCCTGCCTGATCGCTCATTCCTCGCCTGCCCCCCAGTCCACGGCGGCCGCCCGCTCATCGTGCGGTTCGCGGATGCCCCAAGCCAGCGGCGTCGGGCGGTTGCCGGGCTCGAACTGGACGTTGTCCACCCAGATCCGGCCTTCGCCCTCGTACACGCTCACCGTCCGCGTATAGGCCGGCCCGTCCGGCCCGTTCTCCTCGAGCCACGCCGTGTCCGTCGTCCCGAAAACGCCCACGCTCAGCGCGAGATTTCTCGCACCCGGCGGGATTGACTCCGACTCCACCAGCACCGCAATCCGATGCCAGTCGCACGTGCCCGAGATCCAGTACAACACGTATTCGAAGGGATAACCGTCCAGATACTCGCCACTTAACACCACCCGGCCCACCGGGCCCGGCTGGCCTACATCGCTTCCCCGTTCCGGCATCATCTTCGTGCTCGTGTATACCGGCGCACGCTTGCGCTGCACCCCTTCCCATTTCACGTCCATGGACAGCACGTAGTTGCGCGTTGGATCGATGAATGCCTCATCCGACAGGATTTCGACCGACACGGCGTCCGCGGACACCCCGCCCTCGGAGTCCCCCTGCCGCCACAGCTCGATGGCCACCGAACCGGGAACCGCGTAGGCGGGCACCTCGGCCTCCACCGCCAAGGCACACCACTCGCCGCCGCCCGGGTGCCGCGCCTCGATGCGTCTCGTGTCCGCGCCTTCATCGAACCGGAAGGCCAGCCCCATGGCATCCGGCGCGGCGGCCTTGCCCATGCACCGCACCGAAATGCGGCGGCCGGGCAGAAGGCACCCGTCGATGATCTGCACGAGCCCTCCCCGTCCGCCCTCACCGTTCAACCGCGCCGCGTAACGGCCCGAATAGGCCGACTCCGACGGCGTCGCGGTTCCCGCGCCATCCGGGATCGCGCGCCATCCGGGCGCCGCGTCCTGCTCCCAGATCTCGAAGCCTGGGTTCCGCAGCCGGACACGATCCGGCAGGAGTTCGAATCGGGCCACCCACGAGTCCGGCGTGCGCACGCCGCTCTCTCGAGACGGGCCGGCCCCCTCCGGCCCGATCGCCGCGATCCGCAGGCTGTGCTCGCCCGAACGGGCCTCGTCGCCACCCGCCAGTTCCACGCCGGGCGGCAACGCGGGCAACGCGTCGGCCGACTCAAAGCCCGGAAACGGGAACAGATTCACCGTCGGCTTTCCGAGGCACCACAGGGCATACGCGCCGAACGTCCCGGATCGCTCGAATACGGCGCCCGCCGTCTGTTCGAGCGTGTCCGGCGACGCGGCCTCGCCCGTGACAAGCCACAGCGTCGCACAAGGATGGCGGAGCAGGGCCGCACGCACACCGGCCGCGTCCGACACGGCCACGTAGCGCACCGTATTGAGCGTCGCGGCGTCCACGCGCATTCGGGGCAGGTAGAAGGCCAGACAAGGGTGCGCGAGCGGGGCGTCGTCACCCACCAGGATGACGTCCCGGGGCGCGAGCGTCTCAGCCATGCACCCGGCCATGGCGCGCCAGTCTTCCTCCAGCGGCCGTTGATACTGGCGCGCGAGCCCGATCGCCTGATCGCCGGCCAGAAGCGCCAGGATGGCGGCTGCGGCCAACCCGTGCAGCGTACGCGAGCGCCGCCCGGCGTACTCGATGCACACGGCGACTCCCGCAGCCACCAACAGCAGCCCGATGGGGAGCACGGGTATGAAGTACCGCGACACGAACACGTGCCGCACATCTACGAGGAAGAACGGCACGGGGAACAGCGCGAGCGCAGCCAACAGGATGGCGCCCCACGCGCTCGAACGGCGCCAGAGCACACCGAGCCCGAGCACCGCAAGGGCCAGTGCGGCCCAGCCCAACGGCGCGAACTGGAAACGGAAGTACTCGCTCAAGTAGGCCCCGTATTCCATTGGCGTGAGCCTGTGCGCCCGGCCGCCGGTGAGTCCGGGATCGCGCCGGTGCCTGTCCAGCAGGGGCGTCTTCGCATCGGCGCCGGCGTCGGCCCAATGGTCATCGAGGCCGGCGCCCGCGACGAAATGGAGCGGCGAGTCGCTCCGGACGACGGACAGCGTCACCACGCCCAGCGAGCCCAAAGCGGTGCACAGGACGAGCAGGCCCACGGCCCTCAACCGGCGTTTCCCGGTGTCCGGAGCCCGTGTGGCCAGGCCCCACAGGGCCGCGCCGGCCGCGGCCGCCACGATGAAGGGCGCCATTGTCAGTTGCACGCTCAAGGCGAACAGGCACGCCCCGATATAGCTGGCCCAATCGGCCCGGCGGCCTCGCGTGATCGCGCGGAACAGGGCGTGGACTATCCAGATGCCCGCAAGTGCCGCAAATGCGTAGAAGCGGGCGTCCTGCGAGTAGTGGACGTGGTAGGCGGACAGGGCCAGCAGGAACGCGGCCACCAGCCCGGCGGCCCGGCTGTGGGCTTCCTTGGCCAATCCGTAGAGGGCTGCGATGCCGGCGACGCCCGCCACCAGGCTCGGCAACCGCAGAAGGCTCTCGCTGTCGCCGAGGCGCAACATGAAGTGCGCCAAAACGTAACAGAGCGGATACAGCCGGTGCATCAGGCAATCGGAGAAATCAAGCGACGCGCCCTGCGCCGTGTAGATCTCGTCCACCCAGAAGCCGACATTGAGTTTGGTGCAGCGGAGCAGGAAGCCGAGCACGAGGATCGAACCGAGGGCCGCCGCCACAGCCATGCGACGCCGGCGCTCGAGGCCGCCGGATGTCGCCGAACGCGTCGCCATAAGATGAGATCCCCCTCTGGATAGGGCCGGGTTGTGGTAGACGTGAGGCGCCTCGAGCGCGCACGCCAGACACACCCGCGATTGTGGCACAGTCCCCGGCCGCGATCCAGTCGCCGCGCGCCGGGCGCGGGGGCTTACAGCGCCCAGGGCTTGCGCATGGGGCGTTCCAGCAGCGCATTCGCCTCGTCGTCGCCGATGAAGCACTCCCGTTCCGGATCCCACCCCAACGAACGCCCCGTCCACCGGGCGATATTGCCCAGGTGGCACATCGTGGCGGATCGATGGCCGATCTCGACGTCGGCGATCGGCTTCTCGCCCGTCCGGATGCAGTCCACCCAGTTCTGCAGGTGGTTTGTGCTGCGAGCCAGGTGGATATCCGAGTCGGCCAGCGGCTCCTTCGCGATGCCCTCAGGCTTCGTCACGCACTTGCCCCGATCCAGGAGCAATTGCCCGGCGTCACCCTCGAAAACGCCGCCCCCGGCCGGGCCATGATTGTCCAGCTTCACCACAACCCCGCTGGCATAGCGGAAGCCCACTTGGCACCGCGGGCCCTTGTGCACCGTGTCGTTCGCCGGCTCCGTGCCCGGCTCCGGCCACACCTCCACCGGGCCGCTCTCGTCGGCGCCCAGGGCCCACTGAATCAGATCCAGGCCGTGGGCGCCCCACCCCGTCATCTCGCCGCCCGAGTACGGCCGGAACGAGATCCAGCCCGCCTCGTCTCCGCGCACCCGGGGCAAATACAACTCCTCGTGGTATGGGCGCAGTTCCGTGGGCCCGCACCACATGTCCCAATTCAGCCCCTCCGGCACCGGCTGGCCCGGCAAGTCGCACTCCCACGGGCTCGGGTAGTTCGCGCCATGCACCGTGTGCACGGCTCCAAGCCGGCCGTTCTGCACCAGTTCACAACCGAGCCGGCAAGCGTCCATCGAGCGCTGCTGACTCCCCGTCTGCACCACCCGCTGATGCTTCCGCGCCGCACGCACGAGCGCGCGCCCCTCCCGCACCGTCAACGACATCGGCTTCTCGATGTACACGTCCTTGCCCGCTTCACACGCGTGCACCGCGTTCAGCACGTGCCAGTGGTCGGGCGTCGCCACCACCACGGCGTCGATGTCGTCGCAGGCCAGCAACTCGCGGTAGTCCTGGTATGCGCGCCAATCGGGGTGCGCCTCGATCAGATCGGCCATCCGCGCCTGGTTGACGTCGCTGATCGCCACGATCTGCGCGCCGTCCGGCAGGCCCATCACCTGCCGCCCGCGCCGGCCGACGCCGATGTAGCCCACATTGACTCGATCGTTCGGCCCGGGCCGCCCTGGCTTGGCGTGGAGGCACGCCGGGAGGATTAAGGGCGCCACCGCAGCCGCCGCCCCGATCCCGGCGCCCCGGATGAAGAAGTCCCGACGCGACACCGTGTCCGTTCTCATTCGCGCATCCCTTTCCACTCATGCATGCCGTGTGTGCCGGCAACGCGCACAAACGAGGCGCATTATACCTGCCATATCGGCTCTGGAGAAGCACCGAATGCGGGCCCGGCACGGCCTGGGCCGCCGCTACAGCCGGGAGAAGACGCGGCGGGCGCGCGTGATGCGCGAGGCGCCGTCCGGGGAGGGCGTGGGCTCGTCCTGGAAGCGTTCGAAACACTGCCCGGCGTGATCCTTAACCCCGGCCTCGGTGATGTCGAGCGCCCCGCGCTGCCAGATGTCGACAATCACGTAGTCCGAGCCGCAACGCCAGGCCGACACCTCCACCGCGAACACGCGGCCCCCGGAGGTGAAATACACGTTCCCCATGGCGATCTCAGCGGGCTCCTGCATGAGGGCGGGATCCCAGATGCGTGCCCGGACGCCTCCGAACGCCAAGGGCGACACGTCATCCCAGCGCACGCCCTGTTCGGTGAGTTCGGCGCGGACTGCGGCGATCTGCGCCCTCCGTTCCTCGGGGGAGCGGGCGTGATCGCCGGGGGCTACACCGGGCAGGAACACCCGCTGCTCCTCTTCACGGAGCAGATCGCCCGCGCCGGGCCCTTCGGCGAACGCGGCAAGGGCCGCGCCCGGCTCCTCCGCGCGCAAGGCGTCCAGCAGGGCAATCGCGGTGCGCGCCAAGCCGGCCTTGTCCAATGCGAAAAGCGTAGCGCGCGCCGAGAGCGCCCCGGCCAGGATCAGGGCCACCAGGGCCAAGCCACCGAGCCATGCCATGGACAGGCGGCGGCGGGTGCCGGCCCGTGGCTCGGTGATCCGCGCGATGAGCCGGTTCTCGAATTCCAGTCTGGGCACAGTGAGAGCAGTCCTTGTCGTGTCTTGGTGTCCTTGATCCTTCGATGGCGCCGAGAGTTCCCCGGCCGCGGGGACAACGGACACCGCGCCCGGCGGAGACAAGAAGGGAGCCGCAGTGAAGCACTGCGGCTCCCACATAATCACGTGAGACAAAGCTGCCACCCAAACGGAAGCGCTTGCCCTGCCTCGGAGTCGCCGCGACGCACGGTTATCACCCGGGAGCCGGCTCGGGAAATGCCTTCCCTCACCCCCCGCGCGAAGCCCACACCCCTCCGGCGCTCATATGGGCCCGGCCGGCGCTCCGGCACGCGCCGGGCCGGCCGAGGGCCGCTACAAGTCCCGCGGATCCAGGGCGCCGATTGTGGCCCACAACTCGGCGATGTAGGCCGCCTTGGCGCCGCTGCTCTTCAACTCGCCGGCCGGCCCGAACCAACCCCACCAGAACGCGGTGCGCGGCAAGTTCTTGGTAACGATGCGAACGTGCTTCATCTTTTTCCACCCTTTCGTGAACTACTCCCGATCCACTGCACAACGTCACCCGTCGCGCAGGCACCCAACCCCGTTGAGTCAAGCGGGAGTTCCATTCACAGAAGCAACGGAACACGCCCGCGGACGAGAGTGAAGCCGAATCTCTTCGGGGCTCCTTCCGCGTTCGAACCCGATTGCCTCCATCCTCACCACACGGGCGACAGCTAGTTCTGCAGCCAATTGTCGATAGCGGCGAGCAGCCAGCGCGCCTGATCCGCATTCAGCTTCAGCGGCCCGAAGATGTTCTTCAACTCCACCCAAGCGAACTGATCGGCATGCACGGGCCTCTCCGTCGACAGCACTTTCACATGCTTCATAGAACGTCTCACCTCCCTTCTCTCTCGGCAGGCTTCACCGAAGCCTGTTTCTCCTTCCACCCGGCAGGGCTCCAACACAACCCCCTGCAAGCGTTGAAGATCGTGCTCTATTGTGGACTATTTTCCGCTCAGAAGCAACCCCAAAGGTTAGGCGGGGCCTGGGGGGGGTCAGCGCGCGTCTTCGGTGCCCGCCGGCCACAGGAGCACGTCGAGCCCGAGTTGTTCGAGATAGTCGAACAACGTGAGATCCCCTTCCTGGAGGATCACGTCGGAGATCATCGTCCAGAGGCTGGTATCCCCCGTGCCGAAGAGCAGCTCATCAAGCGCCGCGAAGAACGAACCGATCTCCTCCAGCCCGCTCACCAGGTCAATCGTGTCCGCCGTGAGCGCCTCGATGCCCGTCACCGATTCAAGGGCCGTATACAGCCCCTCGAGCACGTCGACCGCCGCGCGCTGGATGTCGAGCGCGGCGAGCAGTTCCTGCGCGAGCGCCGCCCCCTGCTCGATCTGCTCGCCCATCTGCTGCACCGCTTCGAAGATCTGCTGGGCCGCCTGGACGTCGCCCATCTCCCAGTACTCTTGCCCGTATTCGAGCAGATCGTCGCTCAGATCGCACAGGAAGTTGTACTCGTCCATGCCCGCCGTGAGCGCGGTGAGCACATGGGCCGATTCCGGGGCCAGGCCGCTCTCGACGAGCGCCTGCTCACGATACCGGGCCGATTCCAGCGAGTACGCACTGGCCTCGTCCAGTTCTGCCGCCAGCGCCAACGCCGCCAGGGCCCCTTCCGTATCCCCCGCATCGAGCAACAGCTTGGCTTCCAGGTAATACGACAACGCATTATCCGGATCCAGGCTCCGCAGCCGGTCCACCTCGCTCAGGGCGTCGGCCGGAGGTTCAGCCTGGCTGGCCTCCGCCCGAGCCAGCGCGAACCGCACATACGGATCGTCCGGCAGATGCCCCACCACGGTGAATAGCAGTTCCTCCGCCGCTTCAGCCGGCAGCCCCTGGGCAGCCCCCAGCGCCACGGCCGGCGTCGTATCGGGCGATGCGGCCAGCGCGGCGGCCGTTTCGGGCGTCAGCGTGGCCCATTGCCGGAGCCGCGCCCATTCGGTCCCGTCCGATCCGGCCGACTTGCGCGCCGCGATGATGTCGTCAATGGACAGGGACGACAGATCCGGCGGCACGGTCGATTCGAAGACCGCCTTGGCCGGACGCTCCGCGTCGAGATCCTGGAGACGCTTCTTGCTTTCCTGGAACCGCACCTTGAGCGGTTCGAAGGCTTCGTGTTGTGCGAGCCGCACCTCGTCGCCGGCCGGCGCGGCCGGCTCGACGGGCCCGGCGGGCGCTTGTGGGACACGCGCCTGCGTCGGCACCGGTGCGCCGGGCTGTTCCGACGGGCCCCACTGCCACAGGATCCCCAGGGCGATCAGCACGGCGGCCGCAGCCGCGGCGCCCACCCACAACCAGCGCAACCGGCGAACCGATGCCCTGCGGTGGCGTGGCGGCGCCTCGCCGAATCCGGCCCCGTTCACCGCCGCCATCACATCGTCGACCAGATCCACGCCGGGCGCGTCCGCCACCGCGGCGTTGCCCAGCGCATGGAGTTCTTCGTAGATCCCCTTCACCCAGTCGTACTGCCTGCGGGAGTCGTCAGACGAGTCGATCCACCTCCGCACGCGGGCGGCGGCGGCGGCATCGAGACGGCCCTCGATGAACGCGAGGAGGTCTTCCTCGTCGAACGCCGGGGGCGTCGGGCCGTATGTGTCCTGCT